>JAVVFN010000026.1:0-11471 GCA_032250645.1 Methanomicrobiaceae archaeon
AGGCCAGAGAAAATCCCATCCGAGACCCGATGCTCTCGACCATCCTTGTCGCCTTCGACGGCTCTGCACACCCCGAAGAAAACCGTTTGTAAGGTCCTTGATGGTCCATACGATCTATCACGGGAGATTTTGTTCCACCGTAAAATCGGGGAACCAGGAAACCGTATCCTCCAGACGGCAGGGGGGCCTCGACGCAGATCACGTTGTCGTCGGGCTCCGGAGGAGGAGCGGCCCCGGGCCGTTCGTCCCGGGAAGCACCAGTGCATATGTGGGGGGGTACGGCCGTATCTCCACCATTGAAATCAAAAAAAAAGATCAATCGATGGAGATCTCAGTTCCCCGCTCTGCTGCAGTCTTCTTGAACCGGGCCTCCAGCACGCCGTTTTTGAATGTTGCGCTCGCTCCCTCTTCTGTCACGTTCACCGGAAGTGTAACCATACGCTGCATCGATCCATAGAAGCGTTCGCGCAGGTAGTAGCCCTCCTCCTCCTCTTTTCTCTCCCCGCCCCTCCGGCATGCGACCTGGAGGAGGTCGGGCTCTATCAGCCGGACCTGTACATCCTCTTTCTCGCATCCTGGAAGGTCGGCGACCACGATGACCTCGTCTTCGTGCTCGACGACATCGACATTGAACTCGCCCCTGATCGCAGGGATCATCCGGGAGACACGAGGCGATGCAATGGCCGGAAGCTCCCGTACCGCATCCCGGAACCGGCTCTCCATCTCTTCGAGCATCTCATCAAATTCCTTCCAGAAACTGGAAGGCTGCCAGTATCTTCTTCGAATCGGCATCTTTTCTTCCTCCTTGATCAGCCTCAAGATACTCCTGATCGAATATTAAAGTTATCCCGGTCCGAGGGGGCGGTACCAGACATTCATGCTTTCAAAGGATCCGCAGATCTGGGTATTGTTGCAGAGTGTGCCTCCGTACCAATACCCGCTCTTTGCAAATGTGATATTGATAGGATAAAATGCAGCCCTTGCGATCGTGTAGGCGGTGAGGAACCCGGATGCTGCCATCTCCTTCTCCATTCTTCGCAGAAGCTGGGTGCAGAGCCCCATCCCACGGTAAGCCGGGTGCGTGGCAAAGTCGGTCATCTCGACGCTCTTTGTGGCAGGATCCATCTCTGCAGCCGATGCCGCAATGACACGCTCCCCGGAAGCGACGAAGAAATAGCGGGTATCCTCATGCATCATCTCCTCCAGGAAGCGAGGGGTGCCTACAGGAAAGGGATAGGTCTCAAAGACCTCTCCAAAAAGGTCTGCGACACGTTCCGCGTCAGCAGGGCCTGCTTCCTCGATCACAAGGCCACCGGGAAGCGGGCAGGGCGCGGATTCCTCTCCCTTCGCCTTCGCCACCGAGAGCACTTCCCTGATCGTTCCGGCATCCGTCATCTCTGCCCGTGCAGGATCGGGAAACCTGGCACAGAATATCGCGTCCATCACGCCCTGAAAGAGCTCCGGGATCCGGGCTTCGACCTGATACCCCCTTGACCTGAACAGGGCCTCTGCAGAGGCGGGTACCTTCGCCGAGATCTTGGAATATCCGTTCTCTGCCGCAAGCTCCTCCATCACATCGACGAGATCGGGGAGGTCCGCAGGATCACACGATATGAGATAGACACGGTCATTCAATGGACCGTGCTGGATCTTCGAACGCCCGACCCTCAGGATGTGGTCAGGCATCGTTTCCATTCCGGCGGCGGTACCGTTCAGTGTTCTCAGGGACCAGAGAGATGGTCTCGTCGTAGTCTGAAAGCAGTTTTTCGATCCCGATCGCGCTTGATTCATCCGCGTCATCGAGTTTGAGAGAGAGGCTGCACGTCTCGCACTCCCGGTTGCAGAAGACAGGGACATACGAATCCGGTTCCCGGTAGGTGCAGATGACACCCTCATAATTTCGGAGCACCACCTTATTGGCCGACCAGGAGATGAGATAGTTGGGCATCACCGGTATCTTGCCCCCGCCACCGGGGGCGTCGATGACGTAGGTAGGAACGGCAAAACCACTGGTATGGCCGATAAGGCTCTCGATGATCTCAATCCCTTTCCCTACCGGTGTGCGGAAGTGGGCCAGTCCCTCGGAGAGGTCGCACTGGTACAGGTAATAGGGCCGTACACGGTTCTGCACCAGTTTGTGAACCAGCGTCTTCATGATCCGGGGGCAGTCGTTCACCCCGGCAAGGAGCACCGACTGGTTTCCAAGAGGGACCCCTCCATCCGCCAGCTTTCTCAGCGCCTCCCTTGAAGAGGAGGTGATCTCCCTCGGGTGGTTGAACTGCGTGTTGAGCCAGATAGGCTGGTGCTTTCTGAGTACCGATACCAGCTCGTCGGTAACCCGGTAGGGAAGGACCACCGGCATCCGTGTCCCGATACGGATGACCTCGACATGAGGAATGTCCCGGAGCTCCCCGAGAATCCAGTCAAGATAATGGTCCGGGAGCATCAGCGGATCGCCGCCGGATAGGAGGACGTCCCGGATCTCCGGGTGATCGGCGATATAGGTGATTCCATCCATGATTTCTGACCGGTCAGGGATAAAGTCAACATCTCCGACCCGGCGTTTTCTCGTGCAGTGGCGGCAGTACATGGCACATACATTGCTGATGAGAAAGAGCACCCTGTCCGGATACCGGTGGGTAATTCCCGGGACCGGGCTGTCGGCATCCTCGGAGAGCGGATCGCTCATCTCAAAGTTCTCCACAATCAGCTCCTCCTCTGAGGGAACAGACTGGAGATAGATGGGGTCGTTCTCAAGATCGTCCACCTCGATAAGCGAGAGGTAATAGGGAGTGATATTGAGCGGAAATTTCGCCACCGTCTTCTCCAGTTCCTTGCGCTTTTCTTCGGAAAATGTGACTCCCAGCACCTTCTCGAGAGTGGGGATATCTCGGACGGTGTGGCGGATATGCCACTGCCAATCCGTCCATCTTTTGAAGGATGTATTGGGAAGGATATTATCCGCAATGGTCTGCTGATTTGGTAAGAATGAAGTCATGATCGATCGTTATAAATATATTTTGACACTACATAAGTGTAACCCAAAAAATCGATAATTCTTTTTTAATTCGAAAAATGGAGTTAAATTTTGATTATTTTTTTTGATTGGCAGGCATATCCCATCCTGCCCCTGTAACCTCAATAGATCCCCAAAAAAATAGAGAATTGCCACCAGATCTGGAAATAAATCTTTTAGAAGGCTTACATGAGGCCGGGAGGGAGACCCCCCATTCCTCCCGGCATTCCACCCATCCCGGGGGCCATGCCGCCCATCTCTTCTGGGGAGAGATCCCCCGGCCCCTTTGGAGCCGCCGAGATGATATCATCGACCCTGATGACCATGATCGCCGCCTCTACAGCACTGGAGATTGCCTGGGATTTTACGCGGATCGGTTCCAGAACCCCCGCATCCAGCATATCCACGGGAGCATTCCCCTCCACGTTGATCCCGTGCCTGAGCCTGCTCTGTTCATGGGCGATACGGAGGTTGATCACCGCATCGATGGGATCAAGACCGGAGTTCTCGGCAATGGACCGGGGCACGATCTCCAGCGCCTTTGAAAATGATTCGATTGCGAGCTGAACCCGTCCGGATTCTCCTGTAGCGAACTCGCGGAGGCGAAGGGAGAGCTCCATCTCCGGGGCCCCTCCTCCGGGCAGAACCTGCCCGTCCTCCATCGACAGGCCGACGACCTGGAGTGCGTCATCGATGGCCCGGCTCACTTCATCCACCACTTGTTTTGTGCCTCCACGCACCAGCAGGGTCGCAACCTTTGGGTTATCGCAACCCGTCACGTAGATCATCTGCTGGCCTGCGGTCTTCCGCTCTTCAACCGTGGCTGCATAGCCGAGATCTGAAGGCAAAACCGACTCAAGACGGTTCACCACCGATGCGCCGGTGGCGCGTGAAAGCCTCTCCATATCAGAGCGCTTGACCCTGCGGAGGGCGATCACTCCTGCCCGGGAGAGGAACATCTCGGCAGTCTCGTCGATGCCTTTCTGGCAGAAGACCACGTTTGCCCCCGAGGCGAGGATCTTCTCCACGGATACCCGCACCATCCGCTCCTCTTCATCAAGGTACTGTTGAACTTCATCCGGGCTCGTGATGGTGATCTCTGTATCCACCTCGCCCTTCGAAAACTCGATCGGTGCATTCAGCAGAAGGATCCGCGCATCCTCCACTCGCGCAGGCATGCCCGGATGGAGTCGCTCCTTGTCGATGACGATCCCCTCGACAAGTTCGGATTCTTCGATCGATCCGCCCACCTTCTGCTCGATCTTGAGATAATCTTGGTCCAGGTACCCATCATCATCTGCAACCATGGATACCGCATCGACCACCAGGGTTGCGAGCTTCTCCCTGGCTGCCTCTGCACCTTTTCCAGTCATCGCCGTCTCTGCAACACGCCGCAGGATGAATGCATCGTCCCTGTGGACATTGATGGCAATATCGCCAAGGATCTCGCCGGCCTTCTGGGCGGCCTTCCGATATCCATGTGCGATCACGGTCGGGTGGATGTCCTGTTCCAGCAGTTCCTCTGCCTGCCTGAGCAGTTCTCCTGCGATCACCACGGCAGTGGTGGTGCCGTCACCCACCATTTCATCCTGGGTCGTGGCAATCTCCACCATCATCCTGGCTGCCGGATGCTCGATCTCCATCTCCCTGAGGATGGTGCTCCCGTCATTGGTGATCACCACGTCCCCCATGGCATCGACGAGCATCTTGTCCATACCTTCAGGGCCAAGCGTGGTCCTTATGGCCTGGGCAACCGCTTTGGCAGCGGCAATATTCCCGTTCTGGGCTTCGCGCCCTTCTGTCCGTTCACTTCCTTCCTTGAGAAAGATCACCGGTTGTTGTTCCTGATTCTGCTGCATAGCTACTCCACAGATGTGGTAAAACTGGAACAGGGATGCACCATAAGTGTTTCCCCTCGAGGAATTTGAAAATATGCGATTAATTGGGTTATTTCCGCCTGATTCTGACTGAAATCAATTATTCACAAAAACCCTCCTCTTGAAAATCCCATTATACCGGAAAGCTTCCATTAATTTGACGATTCGGCGATACTGCCAAAAATTTTGAGTTTTAATAATCAAGGGGTGTCAGAACCCGCCTCTCCTTCTTGGCGATCGGCCCCTCGCATTCCAGAACCTGAGCGCAAGAAGAGCCACTGCAATGACCGCGACGATGCCGACACCGAGCATGGCAATCAATACCGGGTCAAATTTGCGCTCCATGACCAGGGTAACCGCGATCTCATCCGAACCCACCCCGATATCGCGCACGCTCGATGCATCGGTATATCCGTTAAGGGCTGCGGTGAAGTTGTAGGTCCCTGGATCGAGCGATGCCTCCACGAGACCGGCTGCATCGGTAATGCCAAGCAATTCACCGTTTGCACGCACTTCTGCTCCCGGGAGCACCTGGTGATCAGAATCCTCCACCCGGATTGAGACGTCTACAGGGATGAATTCCATCGTTGCCACGATCTTTGAGACCTGCCCGGTGATCTCCCGGGTCTGCTGCCACGTCACGTATCCGTCCCTGGTAATCTTGAGCTCATGGCTCCCTTCGACGATATTCCTAAATTCCAGCTCTCCGGAACTGTCCGTATCTCCCTGATCCTTGCCATCGAGAAAGACCGATGCGTCAGCCACCGCCCCTCCGGCCTCATCTTTCACCGAGATGGTCAGGGAGTACGTCGAGAGGGAGAGCGCGATCTCGAAAAAGAGATCTCCCTCCGTGATGGTCTTTTTCTCTGAATAGGTGCGATAGCCCGACCGCTCCACCCGGACGTCGTAGCTCTTCCCCCGGTCAAGATGGGTGGTCACGAGGCCGTCGCTTCCCGTCACCCCTGCTTCCTTTCCGTCCACAAAGATCCTGGCGGAGGCGAGGGGATCATCGTCGGCGTCATCCACCACCCGGAAGACGAACCGTTCCTCATGGAAGAGCCAGTATTTCCGGGTGATGGCCCCCTGTTCTTCCACCTCGACCTCATCGATCGCGGACTTATAATCCCCTGCACTGATCTCGATCGAATAGGTCTTCTCCACCATCAGGTCAAATGTCGCCTTCCCCGAAGAGTCGGTCTCATCTGACGTAACATCAGTAGTGCCCTTTTCGGTTACCTCCACGGTGACATCCCGAAGGGGGCTTAAAGAATCGGCATCGTAGACGTAGGCCGTAAATGCCGCAGTTTCTGGCACGAGGTCGACGGTAAGGGAAGTGCGGTCTTTCGAGACATCATCGCTCCAGTCATCATATCCTGTTTTTGTCACCTTAAGGGTGAAGGCGCTGGTCCGCGTATGATTGTAGACATATTTACCATCGGTGTCGGTCTTTCCGAGGTACTTCCCCTCCACATAGATGGACGCCCCGGAGAGGAGTGAGTTATCATCATCATCGCGGACAGTAATGGTCAGCACTGTCGCCTGAACGGAAAAAATAAGGAACGCTGCGAGCAGTATCCCAATCAACCATCGGCGTATATCCATACCAGGGATATACGATTTTACCCCGATTAAGCCTTCGAAATTATCCGGAATAACTCCCCTTGAGTCATACCCCCGGGCGGATTCGAACCGCCGTCACCGGATCCAAAGTCCTGTATGATTGACCACTACACTACGGGGGTTCCTGCAGGTACTGTTGGATGTGGAGATTAATGAAAATTGGTGATTATCCTTTCATGTTGATCTTTTTTTTAGAGATCGCGGACCGGTGGTCCGGGATGGGATCCGCACCTGCCGGCACCCACCGGCAGGACTGGACAAGACAGGACAATAGAGGTATTATAAATACTTTTTTCTCCTTTCCTCCTGGTTCCCTGATATTTTGCGCAAAAGCCCCGGTTATTCATATTATTAACTTAAGTATTTTGCATTATGTATATCGTTAGAGATTAACGTTATTGCAAAACATTATTAAACTATGAGGGAAAATGATAGTTTATGGTTACAAACCACAGGGAACTTCCGAATATACTCGAGATTCTGAAGGAAAATCCACGTGGTATGTCTGTTACTCAGATTGCCGACGCGATCGGGATGAATCGCATCTCTGTCGCTCGATACCTCGATGTGCTGCTCACGTCCGGGCAGGTGGATATGGTCAGGTACGGCCAGGCGAAGCTGTACTATATCTCCCACCGCGTCCCCCTCTCCGCCCTCCTGGATTTCTCCTCAGATCTGGTTGCTGTGATCGGCAAGGATCAGAAGATCGTGCAGGTCAACAGCAATTTTTTGGGCCTCCTTGACATGCAACGGGAAGAGATCATCGGAAGGGACCTTGAAGACCTGCTCCACCCCGTCACTGCCGAAGTCGAATTCCAGACCCTTGTCAGCCGGGCCCTCGGCGGAGAGGAGGTGGGGGAGGAAATCTGTATCCTGAAGGACGCAAACGATCTCTATTTTGATATGAAGATTATCCCCACCGCGTTTGCTGATGGCTCCCCGGGCATCACCCTCGTTCTTGAAGATATCACACAGCAGCGACAGTCAGTCCATGCATTGATCGAGAGCGAGGGCAAATACCGGCAGCTGGTGGAGCAAATCAGCGATCTGTTGACAAACGTGGAGCAATACGCCGTTCTCAATGACCAGATCCGTGATCCTCTCCAGGCGATTGTCGGGTATGCAGAATACCAGGATCCTGAACTGACGGAAAAGATCTACACTCAAGCCAAGGAGATCGATGGAATCCTGACTCAACTGGATATCGGGAAAGCAGAGGCAGACAATATCAGGAAGTTCCTCCGAAGGCATTTCATCCCGCAAAATAATGAACAGATGCGACGGGCGGCATCACCAAATACGTCATAATTTTTCCGAAACACCAGCGATAACCGCCAGAGGGTATCGGGGTTGATAACAACTATCATTTAGTACTACATATATAATGCAATACAGGAGCCATGATTGAAGAACATAAGAAGATCCTGGAAATATTAAAGGATAATCCTCGTGGAATGTCGGTGACGCAGATCGCGGATGCCATCAGGATGAACCGGATCTCCGTTGCGCGATACCTTGATACGCTTCTCACGTCCGGGCAGGTGGATATGGTCCGGCACGGGCAGGCCAAGCTCTATTACCTCTCCCACCGGGTCCCGGTCTCTTCGCTGCTGGAGTTCTCCTCTGATTACGTGGTGGTGCTTGACCAGAAACAGAAGATCGTCCAGGCAAACAGCAATTTCCTCAACCTCTTTGGAAAGGAGCGGGACGAGGTCATGGGGAGCTACCTCTTCGATATCCTCTACCCACTCGACCAGCTTCGCGAAGTGGAGAAGAAGATCAATAAGGCGTTCGATGGAACTGAAGTCACCGAAGAGATCTGCATCATCCGCGATGACGAAGAACTTTTCTTTGAGATGAAGATTATCCCCACCGCATTTGCCGATGGCTCCCCGGGCATCACGCTCATTCTCGAAGATATTACGCAGCAGCGGCGCGCCCAGGAAGCGCTCGCGCAGAACGAACAGAGGCTCCGGCTCCTCGTGGAGCGTATCAGCAAGCTGCTCGCGAGCGTTGATGAGTATGGCACGCGCAGGAACAAGATCCGCGACCCGCTCCAGGTGATCGTGGGTATTGCAGATATGGAGGGCGGCAAGGCGTCCGAGCGGATTGTGGAGCAGGCAAAGGAGATCGACACGCTCATCCAGGAGATCGACATGGGAGGGCTGGAGGCGCAGAACCTGCGCGAGTTCCTGCGAAAATATTACGGCAGTGCAAAATCAGGGGAAGGCAAAAAACGGACTGCGGAAAGCGAGAGCACCTGAAGACGCTTCTTTTTTATCATAATTTTTTAATTCTTCGACCGGATGCATGCAGGATCTGCGCTTTTGCGTATGGCACACTGCGGATTGCAGCATCGGGGAAGATCTGCCGGGCCGGAAGGTGGAAGGGGAAACCGATGCATTTGTGGGATTCCGGTTCAGTCCGGTATGGCGATACACGATACCGGCAAATGGTCCCGGACCCGGACGAGGGGTACTGTTACACCCGGAGACCTGCTGCGGCCCGACAGCAATGGGGACTCGATACCGCGCATCCATGGGTGCAGCAGGTACCCGGAGGGGAGCGTGGAGGGATGCAAAGGCAGAGGGCGAAGGATATCGCAGCAGGGAATTTAAATAAATAACGGGAATAATCCCTGGAAATTTTCTTGAAAATTGTGCGACGCCCTTACCTCTATGACAGGAACAGCCATCCAAAAAATCCATGCCGCGCATGTTCGGCCGTTCGAGGGACCAATCATGAACGCTGCGCGTCCGATAAAGGTGTAAATTGCCAATCACACGATGCCTGCCAGTACCAGGCCTCACGACCCGGAACGCATGCCGGCCACCACTCTTCTCATGCGGCATCTGCCAGATGATATGGAGGCTGGATCCGCTATCCGGAACGTGTTAATGGGGGAAAAACAAAATGATGAGAAGGATAAATAGTCAAATATCCCCTAAAATTTAAAATAGAGTATGAAATTAATTTATTCTATTTTTATTATTTATTTAGGCTGTTTAAATTCTTGACAGCGCTGATTTAACAATCTGGACGCAAAACAGAGTTTATTGAGGTACCCGGCAGCATCCTGTAATATATAGCATCATACAGTTTATATTGGTAGCTAAAAACGAACCGGGAGGGGAATTAATCCTCGGTAGAATTGTTTGAAAGAGGGAAATAGCGACGATACACCCGTTTTCGCTCATCGAGATCAGTATGCAGATAGATCTCCGTGGTCTTGATCGAGGAGTGCCCAAGATTTTCCTGTACCACACGGAGATTGTGTGAACGCCGGTACAGTTCCGATGCATAAGAATGCCGGATTTTATGTGGTGTAATGCCATTTGGAGCATACTGCTTGAAGATATGCTGGATGGTTCTTGGGGAGAGCGGGTGCCCCTGCTGGCCAGGAAAGAGGGGGCCCGCACGCCGGTTTCCGATAAAGCGGCGCACCTCGGCGAGTGTCTCTTCGTCGACAAAAACGATGCGTATCTTGCCGCCTTTTCCCGTTACTCGAATGGTGTGCTCGGAAAAATCAATGTCTTCAATGCACATTTTTGATAGCTCGGACACCCGGACGCCTGTTGCATAAATCGTCCGCACAATCAGGTGATCACGGGGATCATCGATCTCTGAGAGGAGGTCGAGGACCTGGTTGTGCTTGAGGTACACGAGCTCCTTTTCCTTGATGCGGGGACGTTCGATTCCCGCAAGGGGGTTTGCTGAAATCGCCCCCTGCGTTGTGCAAAAGCGATAAAAAGAACTTAATGTTGAGATTACACGATGGAGGGTGGCAGCTTTGTACGTCCTGACGGACGAGAGGAATGCGAGAAAATCCGTGACCCAGACGGGGGGAACTTCGATCTCAGTCTCCGTTCTGGCACTTTTTAAGTCATTCCAGTAGAAGACCAGCTTCTGTGGGTCTGAATGACGGCGCAGCCAGATGTATCTGGCAAACCGCGTGATTTCCTGCTCATAACTCTCGATAGTCCGGGGCGAAAAGTTACGCATTCGGAGGTAATGGGCAAAGCGTGGTAACCACTCAGAGAAATAATCGCCCTCCACAGAGTATTTTAGGATCCAAATAAAAATAAAACTTTTGCGTCAAATGACCCTTTGGCGCAAAAAAAAGGGTAGGTGGAGAAGAGCCCGATCCTCAAGGGGGAACGAAAAATGAGGATTGGGTGGTGTCGGGTTTTCCCCACTGTCCGTGCATTTACGTTTTCTCTCGTGCTTGGAGGTTTTGAGGTAGACCCCCTGTAAAAGAGGCCTAAGAGATCATCGATTTTCACTCCTTATAAGGAGGGGCCGTGCAAGGAGAAAGTGTTGCAATACACCTTTGAACCGGCCCACAAGGCAATGCCAGGAAAATCACGCCGTCATAATGCCCTTTAAAAGAGTTTTCTCATACTGGGAAGATGTAATACCATCAGGATCGTATAAATCGGGCGTACAGCGACCGATATGAACCTCCTTTATATATGAAACGGGGGGGCATTGCCGGGAACCCCGACGTTTCGGGAACCCGGAGCACGAGATTCGGGTAAGGGGATAAAAGTTCCCCCGGGCTTTTTCAAATATCCTGAAATTCCATTTAATTTCCTTTAACCTTGCGTATTTTCCCTTAATTTTCATATCCCTGTGCCAGTCACCATGTCAGACATAAACTGTATGATGCGATATCTATCCTGTTGCCGGAGGAGAGATCCGGTTGCCGGGTGAAACTGGCGGGATTCCATCCATAATTCCAGAAATAAAGAAAAGGTCACATGCTTGAACGAACGGGGCGGCGGACCTCACATGGACCAGTGACTTTCCATCTCCCGGAAGGTGGAACGGCTGAGAATGATGGTCGGATACACTTCACTCTTCCCCGGGAAGTAAGACGTCCGGCCAACAGGATGGGGAAGCCGGAAGTGGGGAACTCCACACCTCTCACCGACCCGTACCCCCGTCCTGGAACAGGG
>JAVVFN010000270.1:0-591 GCA_032250645.1 Methanomicrobiaceae archaeon
CATAACGGTAGCAGGGATATATGCTCCCATCAGGTCCTACCGCAAAGGTATCCCCCATACAATCCACAAACGTGCAAACATTACCCCGGCCTGTGAACACACACCTGCACAGATCGTTAATATTCATAACTTCAATATCGTTCAGGTTTTCCAGATATTTATCCAGCAGGTACACCAACAATTCCCCGTACTCTTCAGGTTCAAGTGCCAGCTCATTCGGGTCATGACTGCGAAGCGATGGCAGTGCAGGATGTAACTTAAGGGTCAGGCCGTTCTCAAGGAAGAAATTGAAAATATCCTCTTTGGACTTCACAGAATTCGAGGTAAACGTGCAGATAAAGCTTACCTTAAGACCATTTTCCGTAGCAATTTCATAGCCCTGCATCGTCTTATCATAGTATCCTTCTCCCCGCTGTGAATCATTCAGCTCCTTTGGGCCATCCATACTTGAACCAATAGGAATATCATACTCAGCCAGTATCTGCGCAAGTTCCGGCGTCATTTTCCACAGATTCGTCTGCAATGCAAACGCAATTTTCTGTTCACCCAACCCCTCTGCGATCAATGGTAAGGCTTTCCTGAAAAAATCCG
>JAVVFN010000271.1:0-536 GCA_032250645.1 Methanomicrobiaceae archaeon
CTGCGATAACATTTGAAGCACAAAGGTGGTTTTACCCACACCAGCAGTCCCGCTTACCAATACCAGGGAGGGTTTGGGCAGGCCGCCTCCCAGGATCTCGTCCAGGTGGACAATACCACTGGAGCATTGTTTCATGATACTAAATTATATTTTATATTAATAAAGTTGTGCAAAATGGACAACACATGGACAGCAATGAGTACATCCATATGACACTGCACAAAGTGCGCTTTATCCCCGGTCTATTTATTTTTACTCAAAACATCTTCTATTTCTTTCACAGTTTCAGGATTTGCCAGGGTGGAAATGTCGCCTACTTCCTTTGATATGAGGGCTGAGCGCACTATCCTGCGCATGATCTTGCCGCTCCGGGTCTTGGGCAGGTCGTTGACGAAATAGATGACATCAGGTCTGGCTATCTTGCCTATCTCCCGGGCTACGTGGTCCCGCAGGGTCTTCACGAGTTCATCACCGGGCTCGACCCCCATTTTCAATGAAACGAAGGCTGCTATACTTTCGCCTTTAATGTCATCGGG
>JAVVFN010000272.1:0-529 GCA_032250645.1 Methanomicrobiaceae archaeon
CATGAACAAGGTAAACCCCATCGCCACCATCTGGGCAGGGGCGATGCTTCTGGAGCATCTGGGCGAGCGCGCCGCAGCCGAGGACGTGGTGAGGGCGATCGAGACGAACATCAAGAGGGGGAAGGTCAGGACCTACGATATGGGCGGGAGCAATACGACCTCAGAGGTCGGCGACGACATCGCGGCCATAATCCTCGGGGAGATATGATAGGAAGCCGAAAAGGTTTTATGTCGGATGACCATCTCCTAGACAGTGGTATGGGCTGATCTGCTCATGAGGGCTCGTAGCTCAGTTAGGCAGAGCGTCTGGCTTTTAAGTTTTTTGAACGAAGATACCAGGTGGTCGAGGGTTCAAATCCCTTCGAGCCCGCTTATAGCTTATTTCTGGGAAGTGGCTGTATGAAAAAATTTGCGCTGCAGGATCATGACCTGGTTCCGTCCCACCACCTCCTCTCTCTCGAAGAGTTGGATGTGGTGTTGAAGAGTTACGGCGTGGATTCTGCTCAGCTCCCCAAGATCCACGTCACGG
>JAVVFN010000027.1:0-11411 GCA_032250645.1 Methanomicrobiaceae archaeon
ACTGCTCCTTTCGCGTCTCGTTGAGTGTGCGCATCAATGGAGAGATCTGTTCCAGCTCCACAAGATCATGGCGGTTTTTGATGTATACCTCCATGGACATGTCCACAGGAAACGGGGGGATGTCCACCAGGACCTTGGAGGGAGAGATTCCGGCAATTTCTGCAATTTCCATAGCTTTTTTCTCCTCTTCCTCGATACTGACGTGCGCCTGCACGGCAACCGGGTTGATGTGTTCTTTTCCCACATACAGGGCCCTTTTGTAGAGCCTGCGTCGGTACAGATGGTCCATCATCATCCGGCTCTCTTCGCTGGGAGAGGTCTGAAGTTCCCGAAAGAATGCTGCATCGTCGAGCGTGAGCAGAGGGCCGAGCGCCGTGATCCCCACCTCGCCCAGATGGGACACTGCAGCAGCCTGGACCATGCCCTCGGCAATCCGGCTCACGTGGTGGAAGTACACCGCAGGCCTCATGAGGGTCCTTGCGATCAGCAGGGACTCTGCAGCATGGATTCCGGCTTCATCGAGTACGATCCCGAAATCAGAGAGACGAGTGTGGTGGATCAGACGGTGTGCGTCCACCGTACCGTACGGGACGCCGGTGTAGTGCGCATCACGGAGAAGGTAGTCCATCCTGTCCACATCGAGGTCACCATGGATGATCCCCCCGAGCGGGTGCTCCCCCTGCACAATTGCAGAGATCGTTGCGGGATCGATATCCTCCTTCTCCAGGATCCCGGCCACTTCTCCTTCCTGAACGAGGTGCTGGATCTGGTGATGCTTTCTCCCGAGGTATTCCTCCATCAGGGGCTCAGTGGCGTGGGAATAAGGGCTGTGGCCGATATCGTGGAGCAGGGCCGCAGCGGCAATCGTCTGTTCGTTCTCAAAAGAGAGCTCAAGCTGCCTGCAGAGCAGGCGCGAGAGGTGCATCGTCCCCAGCGAATGCTCAAAACGGGAGTGGTTTGCCCCCGGATAGACAAGATGGGAGAAACCGAGCTGCCTGATATACCTCAGACGCTGGACTGGTGCAGCGTCCAAAAGGGCCATCATCCCGGGATCCACTTCCACGTATCCATGGACCGGATCTTTGATGATTTTCATTCTTTCCGTAAAAGAATCAACATATATAATGTGATAAAAGTATTGTGAGAGTATGATCACGTTTCTCTCGGGAGGAACAGGCACCCCGAAGCTGATCCGGGGGATGCGTGCGCACGTGGATGATTCCGAGATCGCAGTCGTGGTGAATACTGCCGAGGATATGTGGCTTTCGGGAAACCACCTCTCCCCTGACATCGATACGGTCCTCTATCTTTTTGCCGGGACACTGAATACCGAGACCTGGTGGGGGATTCGTGGTGATACCTTTCTTACCCATGACGAGCTCCTCCGTCTCGGCGAGGAGGAGTATATCGCGGTGGGTGACCGGGATCGGGCGGTGCATATCGCCCGTGCAGCGATGCTGAAGAGAGGGGAGTCCCTTACCCATGCTACCGCACGCCTGGCGGATTCGATGGGGGTATGTGCAAGAATCCTTCCCATGGCAGATACGCAGGTGGCCACCTGGGTAGGGACCGATGCAGGCCCCATCCATTTCCAGGAATACTGGGTGAAGTACCGGGGAAAGCGCGGCATCACCGAAGTGACCTGGCGATATGAAACTCCTCCGGAGGCGACCCGCGAGGTGCTGGACGCCATCAGGTCGAGCGATGCCGTGATCATCGGCCCGAGCAACCCGATCACCAGTATCGGTCCCATTCTCGGGTGTGAGGGGGTCAGGGAGGAGTTACAAAACCAGTATGTCATTGCCGTGAGCCCGTTCATCGGGAATGAACCGTTGAGCGGCCCGGCAAAGGCATTGATGGAAGCATGCGGATATGAGCCGAACTCTGCAGATATGCACCGCCTCTATGAGGACTTTTGTGATATCGTGGTGCAGGATATCAGGGACCCGGTCAGGGTGAAAGGATCGGTCCGGCTCGACACCATCATGACGGACGAGGGAAAGAGCAGGCAGCTTGCAGGCGAAATTCTCTCTCTCGTCAGAAAGAGCTGAGAACGTGATGATTACATTCTTCGCCGGAAGTGAACCGACATTCCGGCTGCTCAAAGGGATGCGTACAACCCTCCATGATCCGGAGATCGCAGTCGTTGCAAATACCAGCGATGCACTCTGGATGAGCGGGCACCACCTTGCACCCACTCTTGATGCGTCCATCCTTCTCTTTGCCGGATTGCTCAACACCTCCTCGTGGCGCGGAATCAGGGGGGACAGCTATACCACCTCGCGGTTCGTTGAGAAACTGGGCAGGGAAGAATTCCTCCGGGTGGGGGACAAGGAGCGTGCGATGCAGATCGCGAGGGCAGAAATGCTTCATTCAGGGTCCCCTCTCACAGCGGTTGCAGAGGCGTTTGCATCGGTATTTCATATCGATGCGACCATCCTCCCGATGACCGACGTCCCCGTGGCCGCGTATGTGGAGACCGATCTGGGGCCTGTGCACATCCTGGCGCGTGAGCAATGGGAGGGGGAGGAGATCCGCGGTGTCACGGTCCACGCCGAAGAGGAGATCATCGCCACGGAAAAGGTGGTCGGGTGCATCAAAAAGAGTGATGCGGTCATCATCGGCCCGGAAAATCCATTCACCGTGGTCGCACCAATCCTGGGTTGCCGGGGGGTGAGGGAATCACTGCAGGATTCCTTCGTGATCGTGATCTCCCCCGTTACGGGCCCCCTCCGGTCTCAACGTCTCACGAAAAGGTTCCTGGAAGCCGAAGGGATCATGCCGGCCTCGGCAGGGGTGTTCGGTCTCTACCATGACATTGCAGACTGTTTTGTGATTGATACGGGAGATCCGGACCATGTGGAGGGGGCGACAAGGCTCCCGCTCTCATCCGGGACCCGTGCCGCTGGCGAATCGCTTGCATGGGACCTCCTCTCCCTGGTGCGGGCTCGGTAGGTTCTGGCTCCCATCCGCACAAAAAGCACTATACCTCTTCAAATCCAATAGGGTTCCAGATTTTTATGCGAATACCGATTGCAGAGGTGACACCTGAGATGCAGACCGCTGAGGTAATCGGGTGGGTCCACGAAGTCCGTGATCTGGGGGGACTTGCCTTCTATCTGGTCCGGGACAGGACCGGCATCATACAGGTGACCATCCCGCGAAAACGGGCTTCTGCCGATGTGCTTGCCGCCGCAGCAGAGGTCTCCCGTGAATCAATAGTGCGCGTATCCGGCACGGTCAAGGCGATCGACAAGGCCCCCGGGGGGAGGGAACTTGTCCCTGACAGGATGTCTGTCATCAGCCGGGCCCAAAGCCCCCTCCCGCTTGATGTGGCGGAGAAGGTTCCGGCTGATCTTGATACACGGCTGGACGGGAGGTTTCTGGATGCCCGGCGCCCGAAGATCAGCGCCATATTCCAGATACGGAGTGCGGTCTACCAGGCGGTCAATGCCCTCCTTCATGCGGGGGGGTTCATCCATATCCAGACCCCGAAGGTGGTGGCGGCTGCCACTGAAGGCGGAACAGAACTCTTCCCCATCGCGTATTTTGAAAAGGAAGCGTTCCTCAACCAGAGCCCCCAGCTCTACAAGCAGATGATGATGGCAGCCGGGTTTGAGAAGGTCTTTGAGATCGGCCCCATCTTCCGTGCCGAAGAGCACAATACCACCCGGCACTTAAACGAGGCGACATCGATCGATGTGGAGGTGTCATTTGCCGACCACACGGAGGTCATGGACCTCCTCGAACAGGTGGTGGTGGCAGCCTATGGCCACGTGCTCGATACCTGCACCCGCCAGCTGGAGGTCCTCGGGCGTGACCTTGAGGTTCCGAAACTCCCGTTTCCGCGGATCACCTACGAAGAGGCGATCGGGATTGCGGCCCCCCGGATAGAGGAGAAGTTCGTCTTCGGCGATGATATCGGGACTCCTGCCGAGCGTGCAATCGGGGAGGCCATGGGAGAGCATTACTTTATCGTCGACTGGCCGACCGAGATAAAACCCTATTATGCCTTGCCCTATGAAGAATCGCCTGAGATATGCCGCGGGTTCGATCTCATGCACCCGAGGATGGAACTTGCAAGCGGTGCCCAGCGGGTGCACGACCACGACCTCCTGGTCCGGCAGATCCGGTCAAAGGGGTTAAACCCAGAAAATTTCGATTTCTATCTCCAGCCATTCCGCTACGGCATGCCCCCGCATTCGGGGTGGGGGATGGGAATGGAACGCCTGATCATGACCATGCTGGATCTTTCGAATATCCGGGAAGCAGTCCTCTTTCCCCGTGACCGCCACAGGCTGACGCCATAGATATGGACGATCTTCTCCTTCCCACCACCGTGGTGGGAAGTTATCCTGCGGTCTTCCCCAAGGGGGTCCTCGCCCGCCTGAGCCCTCACCGGGCGGCATTGAAGATCGCAGTGGAGGACCAGATCGCGGCAGGGATTGATATCATTTCCGACGGGCAGGTGCGTGGTGACATGATCACCTCGATCACGGAACACCTGCCGGGTATTCGCGACCAGACAGTGGTGGGCCCGGTCTCACCTCCGGGAAGGTTTCTGACGGTCCCGGATACCAGGTACGCGCTCTCGCGCCACCCGAAGGTGAAAGGGATCCTGACAGGACCCTCCACGCTCGCACATGCCCTCAAGATCAAAAGCCCGGTCTACCGGGACCGTCAGGAGCTCATCCCTGACATTGCACGGGCCCTCGCAAGGGAAGCAAAGGCCCTTGAAGGCGCAGGGGTTGCCATACTCCAGGTCGACGAGCCAATCCTTTCCACAGGAGCCGCCGAGATCGATACAGGCCGGGAGGCGATCACGCTCATTACCCGCGAGCTGGCGGTTCCCACCTGCCTCCATGTCTGTGGAGCGCTGGAGCAGGTGATCGATGCACTCCTGAAATTCGATGTGGATATCCTTGATTTTGAATTCGCGTGCAACCCGGCCAACCTGGGCATCGTATCGGCAAGGGAGATCGGAAAAAAGAGCATCGGTTTTGGTGTGATTGACACCACCTCCCGGGAGGTGGAGAGCGTCGAGGTGATCAGGAAGCGGATCGAGCATGCGGTCGCGGTCTTTGGACCCTCCCGGCTCCTCATCGACCCCGATTGCGGCCTCCGCATGCATGCACGAAAGAAGGCATGGGGAAAACTCTCGCATATGGTGGAGGCCTGCAGAAGCGTGAGAAGCGATCTTTTGGCCGAAAAATAAGCGAATTAGTGAGGGGTTTGGTCACACCACCCGGGCGGTGGTGGAGAGCTCGATTCCGTTGTCCCGGATAATGAATGGATAGATACGTGAGGGGACGTCCATGTACGGGATTTTGTGAACAATCAATTTCCGCTCGATCTCGTTCTGGTGGTATTCCTCGTGCATCGAGATAAAGACATCAGCCACCCTCTCCACCCGTATCTGCTCAATCGGGGTGTGCATCCCCTCATAGAGGATGAACAGGATATTCCCTCCCTTCTCCAGCACAGCCTCTATCCCGGAGGTCATGAACTCGATTGCGAGGTCGATGCCCTCCCGTACAATGAGGGTGGAGAGGGAATCGATGACGATGCGGTTACTGTCCATGAGCGAAACGAGATCGTGGAGATTTGTCTCCTTTGCATCCACCATCCCTTCGTCCATCTTTGAATCCAGCATAAGGTAGGTGGCTGCAATGCCGTCCGCATGCCAGAATTGTTTGGCCAGCCTGTCTGAACCTGCGAGCGGGTTGCCGTATACGACGATCGAGGTGCCCGCAGGCACCCCCCCGCCGAGCTGGTAATCAAGACCACTGATTCCGGTTGAACGCCGCTCAACACTATCGCGTACCAACTCCTCACTATCTCTCGCCATTCCTGTAAATATCGTGCATCCATGGTTAAAAAGTATCCCATCTACTGTGCGAAGCGGGATATTGCAAAATGGAAAATTCAGCGCAAAATCGGAAAAGAAGAAAAATATAGGTTCAAAATTATTCGCACTCAACGAATTGATTATCATTTCATACACAAAATATATCCCTGGTGATTTGAACCATGAAGACGATCCATATCGTCGGGATCGTGGCCGCCATACTGCTCTGTGCGGTGGTGGCAGCCACGGTGCTCTTCGCTCCCTCCGGTCAGGGCCCCAATGCAAATCTTGCAAATCCCTCTGCAGCCTGGTGTGAGGAGCAGGGATACGAATACGAGATCAGAACAGAAACGGATGGCAGCCAGTATGGGGTCTGCATCTTTCCGGACGGAACAGAGCAGGATGCCTGGGAGGCATACTATGCAGCACACCCTGAGGATCCGGGATCGCCAGACCATCTTGGGCTGACCGCTGCTGAGAACGGCGGGGTGTTCTCGATCACGGTCCACGGGAAAATCCAGATCAGCCTTCCGGAAAATCCCAGCACCGGATATGGATGGAACATGACATATCCCGGGGAACTCATCCTCCAGGATGAAGCCTATCATCCTGCTCCGGGAAGTGAAGGGCTGGTGGGTGCCGGAGGTACCCGTACCTGGGACTTCTCTGCCCGTGAGCCAGGGACGTACCAGATATCTGGCGTCTATGAGCGTCCCTGGGAAGGTGTGCCGGCCGATGCCTTCTCGGTGACGGTCGAGGTTATGTGAAGGGGATGCAGGAAATGGTGGTATGCGAGGAGGCGAGATTGCCGACCCTCATTCTCATCCTCCTCAGCTTCTCTGCAGTCCTTTCCACTGGATGTATCAGTCCGCCATCAGATACGGATGTATCCGGTACCGCCTGGGAACTTGTCTCCTACCGGAACGAGACAGGAATGCAGAATGTAATCGTTGGGACCTCCATTACCGCCATTTTTGGTGAAGACGGGTCGCTCTCCGGGTCGGCCGGATGCAATCATTACTCGGGGTCCTATGCAGCCCTCGAGCATGCGTTCACTGTTTCGGAAATTGCATGGACGGAGATGTACTGCCTCACCCCTGAGGGGGCCATGCGCCAGGAGACAGAATACCTTGCTGCACTCCAAAGCGCGGCACAGTTTGACGTCTCCAGTCAGGAATTGATGATGGCAGGGGAGGACGGTACGGTGCTCCTGCTGTTCGATGCCCAAAAATGAACAGAATTAATGGAATTGCTCCCGCAGAACCCTGCGTAAGAGTTTCCACCCGTGCACACGGGGGAGACTCTCCACCACGACCATCTTCCTCGGCACCTTGTATCCTGCAAGGCGCTCCCTGCTGAACTCCTCCAGTTCCTCAAAACTGATCTCCTGCCCTTCCTCCACCACGACGGCGGCCACCGGGATCTCTCCCTTCCTCTCGTCCGGCACGCCGAAGACAGCCACGTCCCGGATCTTCTGATGCTGGATGAGCACTTTCTCCACCTCTGTGGGATAGACCTTCCATCCTGACATTACGATCATGTCCTTTTTCCGGTCGCTGATGGAGAGCATCCCGTTACCGGAGAGATGCCCGATGTCGCCGGTGAGGAACCAGCCATCAGGAAGAAATACCGCGGCTGTTGCCTCCGGCAGATTCCAGTACCCGGAAGCGACCGCAGGACCGCGGAGCGCGATCTCCCCGGTCTCTCCCGGGGCAAGTTCCTGTTCAGGATGATCGAGATCCACGATTCTCACCTCAGAATAACCTACCGGCTTTCCAACGCTTTTGAATTCATTCGCCGTGACATAGTCCTCCGGCCGTATCGCCGTCCCGGTCCCGACCACCAGCGTCTCCGAGAGGCCATAGGCGTTGACGATGGGAATGCGATAACGCTCCCAGAACGATCTCCACACAGTCGGGTGGAGCGGCCCGCCGCCACTGATCAGGGCGCGGACACTGCCAAGCGCCTCTTCGGTTCCCGGGGGTGCCTGAATGAGGGAATGGATCACCGGAGGCATCGAGGCCACCACGGTTGCACGACGCTCACTGATCAGCGAAAGATACGCATCCAGTTCAAAACGCTCCATCACTACCCACGAAGCCCCTGCCTTCAGGGCGGCAATGCCCCAGCTGACCCCGACGTGTGACATCGGGTAGATCCCGAGATAGACGTCTTCCGGCACGTACCTCAACAGCTCCCGTTCAGCGTCGAGAGCCGCCATCCAGTTCGCGTGGGAGAGCATCGCCCCTTTCGGTGCACCGGTCGTCCCCGAGGTGTACTGGAACTGGCAGATGGTATCCGGGCTGCAGTGCTCGGCCCTCCTCTTTCCTCTTGTATTCTCAGGATCGGGGAGGAAGACAACGTCCTGCAGACATCTTGAGGTTTCCCTGATCCGGCTTGCAAGGAGCCGGGAATCTTCCTCTGCAATGAGATATGCGGCTCCCGCATCCTCCACGATATGTCCAACCTCGCCTTCGGTCAGTGAACGGTTCAGGGGTACTGCAACGGCGGCAATCCTCCAGAGGGCAAAATAGGTGAGAAGAAACTCCGGGGTGCTCTCCAGGTAGATGCAGACCCGGTCCCCTCTCCCGATCCCCCTCTCCGCAAGATACTGAGCAAGCCCACAGACGCAGGAGTAGAGTTCGTGGTGGCTGAGTGAGAGATGATCAGGAAGGATGATTGCCGGTTTTTTACCGAACCGGCAGTTCACATCAAGGAAGGTGGTGCAATTTGACATACTTTGTGTAAAAAAGTATGAAGAGTATCCTATATGAACCAGGCAGGATTTACTGGTATTCTGGTGGCTGTGCCTGCACAGGAAGACCTCCCTTGAAATACTGCCTGATCCTGCTGTACTGTTCCCGAAGCCGCTCATTCATCATCGGCCGCACCTTCTGGAGCGCAAGTTCGAAATGGCGGTCCTCCACCGCAACTGATCCGTCCCGCAATGCATATATCGCCGCCTCGCGGCAGAGAAGTTCGATATCTGACCCGACATAGCCCTCTGTACGTGCCGCCAGCGTCTCGAGCAGGGCCTCCTTAATCGGGTCAACCAGATCGAGCCGGTTCCTGCTGCAGAGCTCAAGGATCACCCTCCTTCTTGCGGGGCGGGAAAGCGGCTCCCCTGCGGATCCTTCCATGGTTTGGAGTGCCGCCTCAAGGTCATCTACCGTGATCGATCGGTCGTAACCCATTGTAATGAAGAGATCCTCGAGGGCGTTCTCATCCAATCCAGCGGTCTTCTCTACCATCTCAACAATTGCGGAACCTGAAATGGGGATGGGGCGGGTATGAATGGCGAGGATACCTTTACGCCCCTCTTTTCCGGGTTCAGGGATGTATACGAGACGGTCAAATCTCCCTGCACGGAGCAGGGCCGGGTCGATGATGTCAGGACGGTTGGACGCACCCATCACCACCACGCCACGCATCGATTCGATACCGTCCATCTCTGTGAGTATCTGGTTTACCACGCTCTCGATGACGTGGGGTTCTGCTCCTCCCCCTCTCGCGGGCGCGAGGGCGTCCAGCTCGTCAAAGAAGATAATGGAGGGAGCGACCTGGCGCGCTTTTCTGAAGATCTCACGGACTGCCCGTTCGCTCTCTCCAACCCACTTGGAGAGGAGCTGGGGGCCGCGAACGGGAATGAAATTTGCTCCGCTCTCATTTGCAACCGCTTTTGCGATGAGCGTCTTACCGGTGCCGGGAGGGCCGTAGAGGAGGATTCCCTTTGGCGCATCGATCCCCAGCTCTTCGAACCTTCTGCGCCGGGTGAGCGGGTACTCGACCGCCTCGCGGACCTCTTCTTTCTCTTCTTCAAGCCCACCCACCTCATCCCAGGTGACATGAGGGACTTCGATGAACACTTCGCGCATGGCACTCGGGTTCACCTCACGCAGGGCATCCCTGAAATCGTTGATCCAGACCTCCATCGATTCCAGTACCTCCTGGGGGATCTCGTCTGAATCGAGATCGATATTCGGCAGGTACCTGCGCAGCGCCTTCATGGCCCCCTCACGGGCGAGAGCAGCCAGGTCGGCGCCCACAAATCCGTTTGTCCTGCTCGCAAACTCCTCGAGGAACTTTTCCCTGGACCGTTTTGTCTCATCCTCGACAGCCTTCAATTCCTCCTCGAGCTTTGATATCATCTCCCCATCCCCTTCATTCTCGGCCTCGAGGAGTTCCCGTTTCAGTTCGATCAGCCGGTTTTCCCCTTCAAGTGGCATTCCCCGCGAATGGATCCGGAGGATCTCAACCCGGTCATGTTCACTCGGAACGCCGATCTCGATCTCCCGGTCGAACCGTCCCGGGCGCCGTAGGGCAGGGTCGATGGCATCAAGACGGTTGGTCGCGCCGATCACCACCACCTGCTCCCGCTCCTCGAGTCCGTCCATCATGGTGAGAAGCTGGGCAACCACCCGGCGCTCCACCTCTCCGGTCACATCTTCGCGACGAGGGGCAATGGAGTCGAGTTCATCGATGAAGATGATAGCAGGCGCATTATCCTGGGCTTCCTCGAAGATCTCGCGGAGGCGCTGTTCACTCTCTCCATAGTATTTGGATATCACCTCAGGGCCAGCAATGGAGATGAAATGGGCCCCGCTCTCATTTGCGACTGCCTTTGCGATGAGGGTCTTCCCGGTCCCGGGCGGGCCGAAGAGGAGCACCCCCTTGGGCGGCTCAATACCCAGTTTCTGGAAGAGCTCAGGGTGGCGCATGGGGAGTTCAATCATCTCCCGGACGCGCTGAAGCTCGGGCTTCAGTCCGCCGATATCCTCGTAGGAGATATGCCTGATCCCCTCAAATCCTGCTGCCGGTTTCTCTGAAAATTCGATCTTGGTATTCCGGGTGATGATGACCGCGTCCTCCGGTTCCACGATCACCGCTTTGAACGCCACGAGTTGCGGCTGCATGAAGGGCATCCCTGCCTGCACAGGGACGGTATCATTCTTTGTCACCGGAAAATCGATCAGCCGGTTGACGACCTGGTTGTAATTGAGCGAGAGCTGGCGGGGAAGGTCCTCGGGAGGGGCGAGGAGGATATATTCAGCTCCGGTATCCTCGGTTACCTTGCTGATAGAGACACGATCCCCGATGCTCACGCCGGCATTCATCCTCGTGTAATTATCGATCCGTATCTTCCCCTGGTTCCAGTCGTTCACGATCATGCGCCAGACTTTTGCCACCGTCCGCCGTTTCCCTTCGATCGTGATCAGATCACCGGGAGAGAGGCGGAGCTGCACCATCGTCTCGGGATCGAGCCGCGCCTTCCCTCCTCCCTGGTCCTCCGGGTATGCACTGTCAACCTTGAGAAACATGCCTATGATCACCTAAAACTCATATATGGCATGGTAAATAAGTACTGTTACTGTGCAAATTCTTTTGATTGACCCGTTCAGCGGCGCTGCAGGCGATATGATTCTGGGGGCCCTGCTTGACCTCGGGGCGGACCGGAAAGCCGTTCTCCGGGCGATGGAATCGGTAGTGGGCACCCCCGGGATCGAGGTAGTTGACCGCTGTGGGATCAGGGCGCTCAAGGTGGAGACGCGTGCACCCGTCGTCG
>JAVVFN010000028.1:0-11374 GCA_032250645.1 Methanomicrobiaceae archaeon
AGCGTCCTCTTCCCATTCGGTTCTCCGAACACTATGGGCGTCGGAGCACTCTGCTACGTCTCCTTTGCCGTGATCGCCCCGCACGTGACCATGGGAGGGTTATACATCAATATGTTCTCTGACTACGAGAACAGCGACCTGATCGTGGTCTGGGGGACGAACCCGGCGACGGACTTCCCGCCTTTGACATTAAAAAAGATCCTGGAGGCACGCAGGCGGGGTGCCGATGTGGTGGTGATCGATCCGAGGCGCACCCAGACGGTATACCTTGCGGAGGGAGAATGGGTGCCCATCCGTCCGGGCACAGATGGTGCGCTCGCGCTGGGGCTCTGCAATGTCATCATCGAGGAAGAACTCTTTGACGAAGAGTTCGCCGAAGTTTGGTGCCACGGATTTCCTGAGTTCGCAAGTTACGTCCAGCACTTCCGGCCGGAAGTGGTGGAGCAGATTACCGGCGTCCCGGCGGAGACGGTACTGTCGCTTGCCCGGCGAATCGCCCAGGCCAGGGGAGCATCCTTTGCCATGTATACCGGGCTTGAATACAGCGACTCGGGGGTGCAGGCGATCAGGGCGGTCTTGACGCTCTGGGCGCTGTCCGGTAACCTCGATGTACCGGGGGGGCGCTGTTTTTCTATGAAGGAGAACGTCTTTCCCATAAATCGCTCCGAATATATCACGAATCCAAACCTGCAAAGGGCGATCGGCACCGACCGGTTCCCGGTCTATACCCACTACCGGAAAGAAGGGCACGCCATTGCCCTGCCGGAGTCTGTGCTCAAGGGGAAACCCTACCGAATCCGGGCCCTTATCCTTCAGGCAGCACATCTCCTGATATCATGGCCGCAGACGCCGATCTGGCGGGAGACCCTGGCGAATCTGGATTTCCTCGTCTGTGTGGATCGACACCTGACTGCGGATGCGGCATACGCCGATATCATCCTCCCGGCAACCACCATGTACGAGCGTGAGTCGTACATGACCTATGGCCCCATCTTCCGTATCCGGGACCGGGTGATCGAACCTCTCGGCGAGGCCAGGGATGATATTCTTATCATGTCCGAGCTCGCCCGCCGGCTCGGTTACGGGCACCTCTATCCCCAGACCGAGGAGGAGATTCTCCGGCACGTGTTGAAAGGGTCGGGATTTTCCCTCGAGGACGTCCGGAAGGCCGGCGGGACCGTTCAGTCGCAGACGGTGATGATGCAGTACAAAAAGTGGGAGAAGGGCCTGCTGCGGCCCGACGGCAGACCGGGATTCGATACACCTACCGGAAAATTCGAGATCTGGTCGACGATCCTCGAAGAGTACAGCTATGATCCGCTCCCTGTGTATATCGAACCGCAGGAAAGCCCTATATCGCGGCCAGACCTCGCTAAAAAGTTTCCGCTCATCTTCAATTCCGGCGCCCGGGTGACCACCGACTTCCATGCCCAGCACCACAGCATCAAATCGTTCCTCAAAGAACGGCCCGAGCCGACGGTCACTCTACACACGATGGATGCCAGGGCTCGCGGGATAGCGAACGGCGACCGGGTCTTTGTCCGAAGTCCGAGAGGACAGATTCCATTGCGGGCCATCGTCTCGGACGACATTGTACAGGGGGCCATCGAGGCAAACATGGGAGGTGGGTGCCACCAGGCGCCGAAGGCCTGGCAGGAAGGGAACGTGAACGAACTGACCGATCTTTCCCGCTATGATCCGATCTCAGGATTCCCTGTCTATAAAGTGCTCCTCTGCGATGTGGAGAAGGTCGGGGAAGGGGAGACTGTCACCATCGGAACGGGAGAGATCGATGATTCCGCCGGTATTGTAGGCGAATCTGCCGGTCTGGGAACCGGTCAGGAGCGCATCTACCTGGACCATAACGCCACCACCCCTCTCGATCCCGAAGTCTGGAAGGCGATGGTCGAATACGCAGAGCAGAACCCGGGAAACCCCTCCAGTATCTACCGGGAGGGAAAGGCGGCAAAGTTTGCCATTGAGTCTGCCCGTCGGAGCCTGGCACGCCTGCTCAACTGTACCGCCCGGCGGATCACCTTTACCGGGTCCTGCACGGAGGCGAACAATACGGTGATCAAGGGGCTGGCCTTCACCCACTGGAACAGTGGGAATCGGCATATCATCACCTCTGTGGTCGAGCACTCCGCGGTTCTCGAGCCGTGCCGGTGGCTGGACCAGTTCGGGTTCGACGTCACCTACCTGCCGGTGGATGAGACCGGCATGGTCAACCCGACCGATCTCCGGAGAGCCATGAGGCCTGATACTCTTCTCGTCTCCGTCATGATGGCGAACAACGAGACAGGCACGGTGCAGCCAATCCAGGAACTGGTGCAGATCGCCCACGATAACGGGGCACTCTTCCACACCGACGCCACACAGGCGATAGGTAAGATGCCGGTCGACACCAAAGATCTCGACGTTGAATTTCTGACACTCTCTGCTCACAAAATCTACGGCCCCAAGGGCGTCGGTGCACTCTACATGAAGAAGGGGATTGAGATCAGCCCGCTGATCCACGGCGGCGAACAGGAGGGGAGGTTCCGGGCCGGCACCGAGAATACCATCGGCATTGTGGGGCTGGGTACAGCCGCGGAACTGGCCGAGCAGCACCTCTCCCTGGTCGATGAGATCCGCCGCAGGAGAGACCGGCTGGAGGCAGGCATCAGGGAGCTGGTCCCTGAAGCAAGGTTGAACGGACACTCTGCCCTGCGGCTGCCGAATACGATCAACATGATGCTCCCCGGATACCGGGGAGAATCGATCGTCCTGGCGCTCGACCAGAGAGGCATCTGCATCTCTTCGGGGTCTGCCTGCCACTCCGGCTCCCCGGAACCATCTCATGTCCTGCTGGCGATGGGGCTATCCGAAGAGGATGTTCACTGTTCGGTGAGGATATCGCTGGGTGTCCATACGACTGATGAGGAGGTGGACCTGACACTCGAGGCTCTGTGGGATGTCCTGTACAACCGGAAGGCAACCATCAGGTTCGTGACCTGCAGGTGAGAGGGAGCGGCAATCTTTTGCCCGATCAGACTCTTCCTACACATCTTTCACTTCGCTTCTCGGAATGCGGAGGGAAACTCTGCGCAAAACGGCAATTTGGCGATTCGGGGCATCGAGAACTTTTTTATAGTATCACCGGCATCATAGTATGAACATGGCCAACCCCCTCCAGAGGCTCCCGCAGGGCCATTACCAGGAATCATCCCCGGGGTCGGGATCGGCCCCTGTCACCGGTGACGGGTCGGGCCAACCCGGGCTTGAAATCGACTACTGTCTGCGTTGCGAGTTCCGGAACTACCTTACGAAAGGATTCCTCGACGACCTTGCATCCGACGCTCTGACCGGATTGAGCTCGAATCACAAGTCTATTCCCAGCAAATACTTTTACGATGAGCGTGGTTCGCAGCTCTTTGAAGAGATCTGCCGACTTCCCGAGTACTATCCGACCCGTACAGAGCTTTCAATCCTCACCAACGTATGCAAAGAGTTGATGGAACCGTTTGAGGACGGAGATCTGGTGGAGCTTGGTTCGGGAGCGAACTGGAAGATCTGCAGGCTGATCGACGCGGCAAGAAGGGGGGACGGAGAGGGCATTCGTTATATTCCGGTTGATGTCAGCGAGTCTGCCATGCTGAGGGCCGCCTGGGAGCTGGTGACAAGGTTCTCGCGGTTACGGGTTCTCGGTATCGTCGGTGACTTTACCGCGGACCTCTGCAGGTTACCTGAGGGTAGAAGGAAGCTCATCACTTTCTTCGGGAGCACCATCGGGAATTTCAATCACCGTGAAGCACATCAGGTACTGCGGAGCGTCTCTGACGTGATGTGCCCCGATGATCGGTTTCTGATTGGACTTGATATGGTCAAACCCGTATCAATTCTCGAGTCTGCATACAACGACACAGCAGGGGTAACTGCCGAGTTCAATAAGAACATGCTCATCGTTCTCAATCGGGAACTGAATGCGACATTCGATCCCGATCTATTCGAGCATCGTGCCTTCTTCAACGAGGATGAGGAGAGAATCGAGATGCATCTTTCTGCTACAGAGGAGATGACGGTTGAGATACGTGATCTGGACCTTACGGTGGAATTCGAGCGAGGCGAGACGATCCGTACCGAGATATCAAGAAAATTCACCAGAGAGAGTGCAGAACAACTCTTCTCTGCAGCAGATCTTGCCGTGGAGTGCTGGTTCACCGACCGGAGGGGCTGGTTCTCGCTCGTTGAACTGGTGAGAAAATAGCCCTCCTCGCCACGGACCTCAGTCCTTATGCACTCTGGCAGGCACGAAATGCCGGTATCGAGTTGGTGCGGAAACGTATTTGTGAGAGACGTGAGGGGGCTTCTTGCACCCGGCGCGCGCGTCCTCCTCCTGTGCTCGCCCCTCACCGGGATCGATGGGGGGAGGTCTTTGCCCGCCACGGTTTCATTTCATCTGTTTTGTGGTCGATGAGCTTAGCGCTGGAGGAAGAGCGTCTGATCGTGCTCAGGGCGGTGCCTGACCTCTGCCGGGTCTAACGATTCTCCTGGCGTTCCCGCTCCTCTTCCCGCTTCTTCATCTCGTCGACGAGGCTCTTGGAGAGCGCGGTCATGCCCGTGACATCACCCAGCGACATGGTGTCCAGCACCGAGGAGGGGATGAGTACCAGGGTGGCGTTTTCCTTGAGGCATTCGTAGAGCATGTTCATCGCCCGCAGGTGGAGGGCGGTCGGGTTATGCTCGTAGGTACGTGCCGCCTCCTCGAATTTTTGCGCCACCTGCCGCTCGGAATCACCGAGGATGACCCGGGCCTGCCGCTCCCTCTCTGCCTGTGCCTCCCTGGACATGGCGTCCTGCAGCTCCTTGGGGATGAGCACGTCCCTGATCTCCACGGAGCTCACATAGATCCCCCACAGTTCGGTCCTTTTATCGATGATCTTCTGCAGCTCGTTGTCGATCTTCTCTCTCCCTTCGAGGATTGCGGCCAGCGGGGATTTCCCGATGACCTCGCGCAGTGCGGTCTGGGAGGCCCAGCTGATGGCTGTCCGGTAATCCTCCACCTCGAGGGCAGCCTTCTTCGGGTCCGTCACCTGCCAGAAGAGCACGGCTTCCACGTCAACCGGGACCGTATCCCGGGTAAGCGTCTTTTCTGCCTTGAACGTGGTGGTGATGACCCGGAGATCGATCCAGTAGGCGATACGGTCGACAAGGGGGATGATGAAGAAGACCCCCGGACCCCGGAGTTCCTGGTATTTTCCCAGCCGGAGCAACACTGCATTCTCCCACTGGTCTGCAATCTTGATCGAACCGGCCACGAGGAGTGCAAGGATGAGCGCTCCTGCCATGAGGACAAGGTAGCCCGTCTCTCCGGTCGCCGTGTAACCCCCGTATGCGGCCCAGCCGCCGGGGAGGGCGATCATGAAGAAGAGAAGATAGGGGAATGGGTGCTGGGTTGCCATCGTTACCTCTGATCGTCTCTTGACTTCCCACAGGATAAATGGGCGGGTAGCGGTCAATCCAGAATCCTTGTGCAGGAGAAGAGCTGACGACGGAACTGGATGCAGGACGTATTCGCTCGCAGATGTGGGAGATTAATCAAAAATTTATACTCCTTTCTCCGCTCTCTTCGGCCGCAGGAGACCGCCGTCGCCTCGGGATCAACGGGTACTACCGGAAGGACGGCGGCGGTGGCGGGGGAGAGGATCGTGAGAAAGGGAGCGCGTCATCTGGCCGCGCTGGAGGGAGCAGGGATTCTTCCCCGCAACGCTGCCACCTTCTCTCTCCCGCTTCCGGACCCTCGATCTGTTCCTTCCCGCATCGAAGGGCCGCACGGGAGGCATGGTTCTGCCGGTCGGAAGAGGCCCTGGGGGAGACAGCATTGCTCGTTCTCGATCCTGACAACGGGATCCAACCTGAAACGATGAGCATGACCGGGACGTCTGCCGGAAAATTCGCATTGATCGATTGAGATCGCGGGGGATTGCAGAGAGGGGCGTGACCCTTATCATCGATAACCACCGTGACCGCCGCCCGGGCGGCCGGATGCGACGGTCGTATCCGCGTGCTGCGTGTGCACCGCATCTCGGTCCGGGAATTTGTGATCCTCCCCTGCACCGAAGACCTCATCTGGATCGATCCGGTACTCGAGTCGATCACCGGAGGTCAGGTGACAGGGGCCGTGGACTAGGTCCGCCTGAAGAGTGCATCGAGTTCCGACCGGGAGAGCATGACGATGGCCGGACGGCCATGGGGGCAGGTGAAGGGTCGTTCGCAGTGCGCCAGCTGGTCGATAAGGGTCGTCATCTGGTCGGCAGTGAGCGGTGCGCCTGCCTTGATCGCCCCCCGGCAGGCAATGATCGTGGTGATCTTCTCTTTTCCCTCCGAGAGGGAGACGTTCACGCCCTCCGAGATGTCCTGGAGGATGTCCTGGATGAGCCCGGGCTCGGGCTGCCTCCCCAGCACCACGGGGATTGTCCGGACTGCAAAGGTATCCGGGCCGAACTCCTCGAGGAGGAAGCCCTCCTGCTGGAGAATATGGAGTGCGCTCCGGACTGATGCCGCCACCCCCGGCCGCAGGGAGATGATGAGCGGAGTGATCAGTTCCTGGGACTCCACCCCCTCCCCGCGACGTCGCAGGAGCTGCTCGTAGAGGACCCGTTCATGGGCGGCGTGCTGGTCGATGATCGCGAGCTCCTCTTCCTCCTCTCCCCCTCCTGTTCGGGCGATGATGTATGCATCCTCCACCTGACCCAGCACCCTCAGGGGGGGAAGCCTGCGGAGGCCACGGGCATTCCCCTCTCTGGTTCTCCGGAGGCGCGAATCGCTGTCCAGGTGCTGCTGGTGTCCTGTTCGGTACAGGGGAGGGGCTTCGCGCACTGCAGGGCCCTCTCCTCTCTCTCCCAGGGAACTGGTCTTCACTTCAGATGCCCGCCGGCCTGCAAGATCGGAACCTTCCAGCGCTTCGGCGATGGCAGAGGAGACCTCGCGGGTGATCCCGGCCTCCCCGTCGATCCGCACCTCGCGCTTGGTCGGGTGGACATTGATGTCCACCTGCGCACTATCCACGGAGATGTTCAGGACGGCGAGGGGGTAGCGACCGCGGGGGAGGAGGGTCCTATACCCCTCCCTCACCGCACGGGTGAGTGCAGGGGAGGCCACCTGCCGGCCATTGACGCTGATCATGATCCCCTCTGCGTTCGGCCGATCGATCCTGATGGGGGAGCAATATCCATCGATCGTGATCTTTGGGCCTTTCCTCGAGACCGGGATGAGCGATGTGGCCGTATCGACCCCGAAGATGGCCATCACCGCATTGAAGAGTCCGGTGCCCGGGGTGCGGAGACGTCCGTTGCCGTTTACTAAGAGGGAGAAGGAGGTATCCGGGTGGGCGAGCGCCATCGCCTCTGCGATCTGCAGGATGTGCTGCAGCTCGGTCTTTACGGTCTTTAAAAACTTCCTCCTTGCCGGGGTATTGAAGAAGAGATCGGAGATTCTGATATCGGTCCCGGCCGGGGCACCGGTCTCGTCCGAATCGAGGATCTCTCCTGCCTCCACAAGAACGCGTGTCCCGCCGATCCCGTCTCCTCCCCGGGGCTTGGTCACCAGGAGGACCCTTGAGACCGATGCGATGCTGGCGAGCGCCTCGCCGCGGAACCCCATGGAATGGATGGAGGCAAGGTCATCGCTGCTCCTGATCTTGCTGGTGGCATGCCTTGCGAACGCGAGGGCCGCGTCCTCCGCAGTCATGCCCTCGCCGTCGTCCACCACCCGGACGGATGAGACATGCTCGTGGTCGGTGGTGATCTCGACCCGGACCTTCGTCGCTCCCGCGTCCACCGCGTTCTCCACCAGTTCCTTGACGACCGAAGCAGGCCGTTCGACCACCTCTCCTGCGGCGATCTTGTTGATGGTTGCGTCGTCAAGGAGGTGAATTCTCGTCATTCTGCATCGTCTCCTGTCGTTCTCTGGAGGTCGTGGAGCGTCATGAGGGCCTCGAGAGGGGTCATGACATTCAGGTCCAAATCCCTGATACGGGCGACGACCGGGTGGTCGCCCTCCTTCTCCGGTGCGTCGATGAGCAGGAGCTGGGTGTACCGCGGCGCCCGCTTCCCATCGGCCTGCGGGGACCGGAGCGCCTCCACCAGCACCTCCTCCGCCCTTCCGGTGACCGCCCGCGGGATCCCTGCCAGCGTGGCCACGTGGATCCCATAGCTCCGGTCCGTGGCGCCGGGGATCAGCTTCCTGAGGAAGACCACCTCCTTCCCGCTCTCCTTCACTGCAAAATGGTAGTTTTTCACCCGTTTGAGTTCGGTTTCCGCGGTCACCAGCTCGTGGAAATGAGTGGCAAAGAGTGTCCTTGGTCCGGCAGAGCCTTTTCCATGGAGGTATTCGAGCACCGCCCGTGCAATTGCAAACCCATCGAGGGTACTTGTCCCCCTCCCGATCTCGTCCAGGATCACGAGGCTCTGTACGGTGAAGTTATGGAGGATGTTGGCCAGTTCCAGCATCTCCACCATGAAGGTGCTCTGCCCACTGGCAAGATCATCGAACGCCCCCACCCTCGAGAAGATCCTGTCCACCACTCCCACCGTCGTGTGGGCGGCGGGCACGAACGACCCGGTCTGGGCCATGATGCAGATCAGCGCGACTGCACGCATATAGGTGGACTTTCCGGCCATGTTCGCGCCGGTGATGATGAGTATCTGGTCAGACCGGGAGTCCATTTCCGTATCATTGGGGACAAACCCGATCCCGGAAGCCTGCTCCACCACCGGGTGGCGCCCTTCCCGGATGATGAGGCGGGCGCCCTCCTCGATGGAAGGGCGCGTGTAATGGTTGATCTGGGCGACCTCGGCGAGCGAGGTGAAGAGGTCGAGCTCCCCGATCTTCCGTGCGGTGGCCTGCAGGGACCCCACCGCGGGCTGCAGCGTCCCGATGAGTGCTGCGTAGAGTTCGGCCTCGGAGGCAGCCAGCCGTTCGTCTGCGTTCGCGATCAGGGCCTCCTTCTCTTTCAGCGCCGGCGTGGTGTATCTCTCGGCCCCAGTGGTGGTCTGCCTGCGTTCGTATTCCGGGGGGACAGACCCGAGGTTGGCCCTGGTCACCTCGAGGTAGTAGCCGAAGACCCGGTTATATCCGACCTTGAGCGACTTTATTCCCGTCCGCTCCCTCTCTTTCTGCTGGAACTCCGCGATCCAGTTCCTGCCCGACCGGGCAATACGCCGGAGATCGTCGAGCGTCCCGTCGTACCCTTCCCTGATGACCCCGCCTGACTTTGCGGTGGCCGGGGGGTCATCGACCAGGGCGGACCTGATGAGCGCCGAGATCTTTGGAAGACCGTCGATCTCCTGCAGTGCAAGGTCGACTGCCTCCGGGACCCCTGGCGCACCATCGGTGAAGACCTGCAGGAGTTCGCCCGATCTCTCGAGGGAGGCACTGAGTGCAAGCAGGTCCCGCGGCCCTGCCGTCCCGAAGGAGATCCTCCCGGCAATCCGCTCCATATCGGCACAGGAACGGAGGAGCTCCCGCACCCGGGTGCGGAGCACGGGGTAGGTGACGAAGAACTCCACCGCATCGAGCCGCCGGTTGATCCCCTCCCTGCTCCTGAGCGGGGCGGTCAGCCAGGACCGGAGCAGGCGCCTGCCCATCGGGGTCTCTGTCTCATCGAGCACCGAGAGGAGGGTGCGGTCCTTCTCCCCTCTCCTGATCCCTTCCAGGATCTCAAGGTTCCGCAGGGTGATGGAGTCCAGCACCATGGAGTCTGCACTGATGCGGGTCCTGATCCTGTTTACGTGGGATAGATCGGTCTTCTGTGTCTCCTTCGCGTAGCGGAGCACCGCACCCGCGGCGGCGATGGCTGCAGGCATCTTCCCGCAGCCGAACCCCTCCAGTGACGGGGTGCCGAACTGGCCTGAAAGCAGGGATCCTGCCTCTGCCTCACCGAAGTACTCCTTCCCGCAGGGCGTGACCACGGTCCCGATCTCGCGCAGGTGGGCTAACAGTTCGCCCGCGAGGTCCGCAGGCACGATGCACTCCCTCGGGCCCGCCCGGGCGATCTCGGAGAGGAGGTCGCCGTATCCCTTCGAGGGAGACTCGGTCACATAAAAGTCGCCGGTGGAGATATCGAGAAACGCGATCCCGTAGCGGGAATTCTTCCTGTCGGTCGCGATCCCGGCGAGATACGAACTCTCCCCTGATCCGACGAGCGATGCGTCCATGATGGTGCCCGGGGTGATGACGCGGACCACCTCGCGCCTCACCACCCCCTTCGCCACCTTCGGATCCTCGACCTGGTCACAGACGGCGACCCGGTATCCTTTCCTGACCAGCCGGACGATGTAGCCCTCGGCGGCATGGACAGGCACCCCGGCCAGCGGGATCCGCTCTCCCGACCGGTCGCGTCCCCGCGAGGTGAGGGTGATATCCAGTTCCCGAGCCACAAGGCCTGCGTCCTCCCCGAAAGTCTCATAAAAATCCCCCATCTGGAAGAAGAGAATGCTGTCCGGATATCTCGACTTTGTCTCGAAGTACTGCTGCATCGCGGGGGTGCGTCCTCTGGTCATTATCCGGCTACAGGTTTACGCCGGGGTGGATATAAGTACGACGATATCGCGATCCCGCACACGGTTCCTGGCGGCAGGCGTACCATTCATTTATCTGCACGTGGCAGAAATAGTAATGGTATGTCTCAGACGGATATGGGGACAGGGAACGTCACGCCAGTGGCAGATCGTCTTCTTCTCTGACGAACATATGTATGTATCCGAGAGACCGGGCTATTTTTCCCGCGTCCACTGCCTGCTCATGAGAGCGGCAGTGCTGCCGGATCCGGAGGAGGGAAGTCCATGGACGCAACGATAGTGGAAAAGATCTTTTCAGAAAAATGCCGCCGCGATGCAGCGGCCGGGGAGGTGCTGATGGTGCCGGTGGACGCGGCGATGATCCACGATATCACCGGGCCGCTGGCGATCAGGGTCTTTGAGCAGATGGGGGGATCAGAGGTCTTTGACTCCTCCCGGGTGATCCTGCTCTTCGATCACCAGGTCCCTGCCGATTCCATCGGGGCCGCAGAACTCCAGAAGGGGATGCGGGAATTTGCCCGGATGCAGGGGATCCACAACTACGATATCCGGGAAGGGGTCTGCCATCAGGTGGCGCTGGAGAAAGGGAGGGTCAACCCCGGCGAGATAGTGGTCGGATCGGACTCGCACACCTGCATGTACGGTGCAGTGGGGGCCTTTGCGACCGGCATCGGGTCCACCGATATGGGCTTTGTGCTCCGGTACGGGGCACTGTACTTCCGGGTGCCGGAGAGTATCCGCATCGAGGTGGATGGCTCGTTTCCGCACCGGGTCTCGTCCAAGGACCTGATCCTCTCCATCGTGGGAGATATCGG
>JAVVFN010000029.1:0-2630 GCA_032250645.1 Methanomicrobiaceae archaeon
GCGGGTGCTGCTCGAAGGTGTTGCTCCCGGTGATGAAGATGCACTTGGACTCACCGATATCGCCGATGGAGTTGGTCATCGCGCCCGAGCCGAAGACCGCGGCGAGCCCTGCGACGGTGGAGGAGTGGCAGAGTCGCGCGCAGTGGTCGACATGCGGAGACTTCAGGACACCCCGGCAGAACTTCTGCATCAGGTAGTTCTCCTCATTGGAGACCCGTGCAGAAGAGAGACAGCCCATCTCTTCGGGCTTGTACGATGCGAACTTCTTTGCCACTAGATCAAGTGCCTCGTCCCACGTCGCCTCTACAAACTTGCCGTCCTTTTTGATGAGCGGCTTGGAGAGACGGTCCTCGCGGTTGACAAATTCATGGGCATACACTCCTTTCGGACAGAGTTTGCCCTCATTAACAGGAGTTCGGTGATAGGGGTCAACTCCTGCTACTTTGCCATTTTTTACCACGAGGTTAAACGTACATCCGGTACCGCAGTACGGGCACGTCGTCTGAACATAATTGATATCCATAGTCAAACCTCGAACATATAGGATTTTGTATTAAGTTGATTTAATAATGGTGATTTACTTTGATTATTATCGGTGGAAAAAGATACGACTCAAAGCGCTAATGTCTCCCGCTTTATCAGGGATTTTACTTTCATCATTTTTCTGTTTAATTCTAAAATGGCGGGAAAATTATCAATTTTGTGAAAAGTATTTTTCGCATTGTTAATCAGGTGTCAATCGAAAATAATTTGATGAATAAAGGTGGAATTAAAGAGATAAGAAGCTTAAATGCGTGTGAAAATCGAATATCCAATAATTTGGGAGAAGCGGAAATGAAGAAGTTGTTCATCCCTCCCTTCCTTGCGGACCTCGTCCTTGATGCAGTCAGGTCCATGGACGGCGTCTCCTTCACGGAACGTGCTGCCTGCCCGTACTGCGGCGGGGCGGTGAAGGGGCATGATCTCAAGAAAAAGCGGTTCGCAAGGATCCTCGAAGGGGGGCGAGAGCGCAATGTCCACGTCTTTGTCAGGCGGTTCTACTGCGAAAGGTGCGGCCGCCTCAGCAGTGCGCATGCCCCCTTCTATCCGGATACCCGTCTCGCCGCCCCCATCGTCGACTTCTGTGTCGTAAACCTCGAGCAGTTCCCCTACCACCACCTCTCGCGCGTCCTGCGGGCGCTCTACCTCGTGGTGGACCGGGGCACCATCCGCAACTATGCACACCGGTCCTTCGGGGATATCCCGGCGGTCGAGATCTACGGGATGAAGATCCCCCTCTCCCTCCTCTCCATCTCAGACCTGATCCTCCGGCGGACCGAGCTTGGCGCCGTCATAGGGACAGAACTGGAAAGACCCCCGCGTCTCCCACCCGCAGACCGGGCACCGCCTCGCGGGCGGACGGCGGAAGAGGGGGATAAGCGGGAGAAAAAATAGCACGAATACGAACGGGTAACCTGCAAGGATCAGCGCGACCGAGATCGCGATCGATCCGGCAAGGAGCATGGCGCTCAGGAGCCAGCGGTTCGTAAACATAGCCCCCTGACTGCATGCGCACAGAGCGCATCGCTCGCCGGGCCGAGCACCCGGGCCAGATCGGTGCCGCCGAACGTGCGGGAGAGGAGTCCTGACCCGATCCCGGCGAAGATCAGTTCCGATGCGCCTGAACGGAGAACTGCTCGGGCAACGTTCTCTTCGATCAGTGCCTTCTGCGCCTCCCAGGCCTGTTCTGCGATCGATGCTACCGCCGCCGTCCCGATCTCCTCAAGATCCGCACATACATGGCGGGCAAGCCGGCGGAGCGCCCCCTCCACGGTCTTTGCCCCGCCGTCCGGGGTGGGAATGGTGTAGATCGCGTCCGTGATATTGCCGAGGGCGAGGTGGACATCAGCGGTGACGGCAAAGCGCTCGCTCGCAAGGAGAGTCTTTTTGCCACCCACCTCCGCCGAACCGATGAGCGCAGGGACCGGTGTCCGGAGGAGGCCGGTATAGACGAGGTAGCCCTCCTGCAGGCGTACAAGGTCGCTGGTGCCCCGGAGTTCCTCAAAGAGGGCGAGGGGGGTGATGTCCGTGGTGGTGCTCCCCATGTCGACCAGCACCGCATCCGGGTATTCTTCACGGAGAAGATCGGCAGAGGCCAGCCAGTTTGCCGCAGAAAGCTCCAGAACCGGATTGTTGTGGAACTTCCCGTCGATCCCGTAGAACCGGGCGTTGGGAAAGACCTGGCGGACCTCCTGCACGATGTACTCGATCCCTCTCTGCTTGGTGGCAAAGGAGTCCGCCTCCTCCCCGCTCATCACCACCGCGGCTTCGTCCCCCGCGTACCGCAAGAGGATGGTGCCGAGGGGGGCTCCCTCCCAGAGGGGGCAGTAGTGGAGATGGATCCCTTTCCCATCGGCCACTTTCAGGTTCGCTCCGCCCACATCAATCCCGATCATGCACGGTGACCCGCCCTTTTGCGTCATAGGCTGCCCGGCCCCGCAGGTGGACGCATCCGGGCAGGATGCCCTTCGAGGCTCCGATGATGAGGTCGGCGATCTCCTCCTCCATGATGGCCGCGATCCCGGTCATGCTGGTGGTGGGGCGCGGGTTTACGTCCACCACGTAGATCTGGTCCCCAACCACCATGTCGA
>JAVVFN010000029.1:2640-11358 GCA_032250645.1 Methanomicrobiaceae archaeon
ATAGCCCTGGCACCCGAGGACAGATACTGCCCGGCAGGCGGTCTTTGAGATCTCTTCACGGAGGGGGTGTTCTGCCGGCGTCTCCCCGCCGCGGTAGTGGAAGACCCCGTCCACGATCTCCAGGTGCTGGTGGTTTAAGGCCAGGGGAAGCGGGGGTGTGCCGGTTGCAGAGAGGCAGACCTCCCCGACCACGCGGCTCCCTATCACGCTCACGCTGAAATGCTCGCCGTCGATATACTCCTGGCCAAACTCCCCATCCCCTGCAGGACCTTCCGTGATCCGCATGTTCCTGGTCCCGCACCCGGAGACCTCCTTGACCACCCGGAGACCGGAGGCCTGCTCCGCGGGAACGCGGATCCCGTGGGCTGCGAGGATCCTCCCGGTGAGCTTTTTATTGGCACAGACCGCACAGGCGAGGCTCCCGCACCCGAGGTTGTGCGTGGAGTCCTCGATAATCTTGGTAAATTGGGAGAGCAGGTGATCCGGGGCAATGACGAGTCCTGCATCGGCCTTCCCCGCAAGTGACGCGAGCGTTCCGGCAAAATCCCCTTCTTCGGGGACCAGCACCTCGTGTCCGCACCGGGAAAAGCTCTTCTCCAGCACCCGGAGCATCGCTTCTCCCTCCGGTGCAAGGTCAGGATCGTGGAACACGGCGTACTCGGCAACCAGCACCTTCATGTGGAGATCAGGTTGCATCCTGCACCACATGAGACTTCCCGATCGAACACTTCTTTTCCCGGGACCCCCATCATAAAGGTGAGATGAAGCCGCGGATACTCCTGACCAATGATGATGGGATCACCTCCGCAGGGCTCTGGGCGGCCTATGAGGCGCTCGAACCGATCGCTGATGTGACGGTCGTGGCCCCCTCGACCCAGCAGAGCGCGGTGGGGCGATCCATCTCCATCTTCGAGCCCATACGGGCAAATATGGTGAGGATGAACGGGAAGGAGGTCTATTCTATCGGGGGAAAACCCACCGACGCCGTGATCATCGGCCTGTACGGGCTGGGGCTCAGGCCGGACCTCGTGGTGAGCGGGATCAACATCGGGGAGAACCTCTCCTTTGAATCGATCATGACCTCAGGCACGGTGGGAGCGGCGCTCGAGGCATCAAACCAGGGTACCCCCGCCCTCGCATTCTCGTTGCAGGTGGAGGACCAGGGCGACAAGTTCGATGACCCCCGTTTTTCTGGTCACAGCTTCGATTCTGCAAAGTTGGTGGTGGCAGACATCTGCGGAAAGGTGCTGGCGCAGGGATTTCCCCGGCAGGTCAGTGTGATCAATGTCAACATCCCGTCGGTATTCACCGGCAGGTACGAGGTCACCCGGCTCGCAGAGAAGCTCTTTCATACCGGGGTGGAGAGGCGCCTTGACCCCCGCGGGCGCCCCTACTACTGGATCGACGGACCCCTGTACGACGACGCAGAGGAGGGGACGGACGTGCACGCGATCAGGAAGGGGAACGTTTCGGTCACGCCCATCACCCTCGACTGCACCGCGTTCTCCGGAAGGGAGGTCCTCGAACAGGTTCTCTCCCGCGAATAATGTTGCAAAAGACGTATATCCGCTCCATGCCACGCTATGAACAGTATGGTACGGGGTAGAACGCAGGATACCGGTGAATGCGAGGAGGGATCAGCATGACCGGGGCGAAGAAGGCGGCAGGCCGCTATGCGGCCGACCAGGTCGCTGACGGGATGGCGGTCGGCCTTGGGACCGGGTCGACCGTGATGTATGCCCTTGAGCGCCTTTCAGCCCGGATCAGGGACGAAGGCCTTGGGGTGGTGGGGGTCCCCACCTCCCACCAGACCGCCATCAGGGCCCGCGAGTTCCGCATCCCCCTGGCCACTCTCGAAGAGTACCCGGTGCTCGATCTTGCCATCGATGGTGCCGACCAGGTGGATACCGTCCGCAACCTGATCAAGGGGAGGGGAGGGGCCCTTCTCCGGGAGCGATGCGTGGCGGAGGCCGCAGAACGCTTCCTCGTGGTGGTGGACGAGGGCAAGATGGTACAGACGCTCTCGGGAGTGGTGCCGGTGGAGGTGATCCCGTTTGCCGCAACCCTCGTCTCGGCGAGACTCGCCCGGATGGGAGGCGTCCCGGTCCTCCGGGAGGGGGAGAGGAAGGACGGCCCGGTGATGACAGACAACTGCAACTGGATCATCGACTGCAGGTTCGGGCCGATCCTTGAGCCGGCGTCTCTCGAGGATGCCATCAATACGGTCCCGGGCGTGGTGTCCTGCGGGATCTTTGCAGAATTCCGCGAGAAGACCGCCGTGGCAGTGGGAAAAATGGACGGGAGCGTCCGGCTCTTCTCAGGCTGAGATGTGCTCGCGGACTTTCTGGATGAGGTCGAGCTGGGACTTGACTTCCTTTTTCTTGTTCCGCTCGATGATATCCATAATCTCCTCGATCGGGCGGGAGAGGCGGTAGATCTTCACCGGTCTTCCCTTGCTCTCCGCCTTGCTTTCCCTGCTCTCTATCCAGTCATTCTCTTTGAGGGTCCGCATTGCGATACTCACTTCGGGCTGACGGAGGTCGGTTCCCCTTTCAATGTCCCGGCTCGTTGCCTCAGTGGTATTTGCAAGATACACGAGGACCTTCGCCACGTTCCGCTTGAGGCCAATATTCATCAGCAGGTTCGCAAACTCTTCTTCTTTGGGTGTAAAATAAAGGACTCTCTCAGTTCGCATGAATAAATCACCTGAACATGGTATTTTTATTAAGTATAGTCTATTATTCCAATTCATATAAAAATATTATTATTTATACAATCAGATTTGCATGGAAAATAGGGGAAACCTCTCAAATGTTATTCCAATTGGTTCTTTATTCTATATATAATATTTGGTAGATAGTTCAGATCAGTCCGAGATTGGAGAGATCGGAGAGGATCTTCTGAACCGCCTTCTTCGCATCTTCCGGTTTTTTGCCCCCGGTGATGATCAGCTTTCCGGACCCGAAAAGGAGTACCACCACCTTCGGTTCCTCGAGCCGGTACACCAGGCCGGGGAACTGCTCGGGTTCATACTCGATCCGGTCAAGGTTGAAGCCGACCGCGATCTTGTTTAAGTTAATCGGCGTTCCGAGGTCAGCAGAGGTCACGATATTCTGGATCTTGTAGGTGAGTTTCTCCGGGATATCGATCTTGAGTGACCGGAGCAGATCCCCGAGGATCTCGAGTCCCTTGCTGAGGCTGTCGATGCTCTTTGCGCCGGTCAGGACCACTTTTCCTGAGCCGAAGACGAGAGCGGCGATCTTCGGGTCCTGCATCCTGAGGACCACGCCGGGAAAACGCTTCTTGTTGTACTCCGCCTCCTTGATCTTGGAGGAGAGCATCGGGAGGTCGAGGGAATCGGTCACTTTTGCCGAGGCGACGATATTCTCAATCTTGAGGGATTCCTCTGGACTGCCATTCATGTTTTATAAATGCCTTTAAAAGGTATATAAAAAGTTGGGCCGTTCACTCTTCGAGCGTCGAGATATCGCCCGGATCGATCCCGAGCTCCTGCGCCTTTAAGACCCTGCGCATGATCTTCCCGCTCCGGGTCTTGGGCAGGGAGTCCACGTATTCGAGATCGGCGGGGACCGCGATCGGGCCCAGTGTCTGGCGGACGTGGTACTTCAGCTCCTGGGTGAGCTTCTCGGTTGGCTGGACCCCCTGCACCAGGATGACGAAGGTCTTGATCACGTTGCCCTTGATGGCATCAGGCTTCCCGATCGCCGCGGCCTCGGCCACCGCCTCGTGGGAGACCAGCGCACTCTCCACCTCTGCGGTCCCGATATTGTGCCCGGCGACCAGGATGAGGTCGTCGGAGCGGCCGAGCAGCATGATGTAGCCGTCATGGTCCCTTACCGCAAGGTCACCGGCAGTATAGCATTCGGGGATCGTGCTCCAGTACTTCCTGTACCGCTCCTCGTTCTGGTAGACCATGCGCATCATTGCAGGCCACGGTTCCCTGATCACCAGAAACCCTCCTGTTCCGGGGGGGACCGGCTCCCCGTCCTTGTTCACCACGTCCACCACCACCCCGGGTATGGCCTTTCCTGCATACCCGGGTTTCATCGGCTCGCCGATGAGGGTGGTGATCATGTGCATGCCGGTCTCGGTCTGCCACCAGGTATCAAGGATCGGGCACCGCTCCTTCCCGATGACATGGTAGTACCACTCGAATGCCTCGGGGTTGAGGGGCTCCCCGACCGATGCGATGATGCGGAGGGAGGAGAGGTCGTATTTATTCGGCCATTTCTCCCCGTACCGCATGAACATGCGGATGGAGGTGGGTGCGGTGTACAGGATGTTGATGCCGTATTCCTCGATGAGGCTCCACCAGCTCCCGGGGTCCGGGTAGTCGGGTGTGAGTTCTGAGATGAAGACGGTCGCGCCGATGAGGAGGGGGCCGTAGACCACGTAGGTATGGCCGGTGATCCAGCCGGGGTCCGCGGTGCACCAGTAGACGTCATTGTCGCTAATATTGAAGATGTAGCGGGTGGTATAGTAGGCCCCCACCATGTAGCCCCCGCAGGTGTGGATGATCCCCTTCGGTGCGCCGGTGGTGCCGGAGGTGTAGAGGATGAAGAGCGGGTCTTCGGCCTCCATCACTTCCGGCGGGCAGTACGCGTCGACCCCCTCCATCAGCTCATGGAAGTCGACCTCAATCTCAGAGACGAGGTCTGCCGGGGGCGACTGCGTCCGGAGCACGACGACCTTCTCGATCGAGGGTGCTCCCTTGATCGCCTCCTCGACCACCGGCTTGAGCGCGATGCTCTTTCCTCTCCGCATGGACACATCTGAGGTGATGACCATCTTCGCACCTGCGCCGGCGATCCGCTGGTGCAGGGCGGTCGCGCCGAACCCGGCGAACACCACGCTGTGGAGCGCACCGATCCGTGCGCAGGCAAGCATCGCAATGATCTGTTCGGGCACGACCGGCATGTAGATGCAGACCGTGTCCCCTTTCCCGATCCCGAGCTTTTTTAAGCCGTTTGCAAACCGCATCACGTCCTTGAACAGGTGCTCGTAGGTGAAGATCCGCTCGCGTCCTCCCTCCCCGCGCCAGAAGATCGCCACCTTGTTTCTCCGGGAGTTCTTCACCTGCCGGTCAAGGCAGTTGTGGGTGATGTTCAGGGTCGCGCCGCTAAACCACTTCGCGAAGGGGTACTCCCAGCGCTTCACGTGCTCCCACGGGGAGAACCACTCCAGCTCCTGGGCGACCTGGTTCCAGAACCCGTCGGGGTCATGGAGGTATTCGCGGTACGTAGTGTCATAGTCCTTGATCAGGGCCTCTTTCCGGTAACGGGGATCGGGAAGAAATATCCTCTCCTCTTCAAGCCGCACCTCAAAATCTTCAGGCAAATTTGCTTTCCTCCGTTGTGCTACAATGATAATGATTAATAGTTAATAATATTTCTCAAGTGCCAGATGGGGCACGGATCGAAAAAAGGGCGAAAAAAAGAGGAGCAAACAGGATGAGACGAAATATTATTTCAGCTCTCGCGGATATCTGATGAGTACGAACCAGATGCACCATGCGATCCTGATCAGGTGGGCGGAATCCGAGCGGTCAAAGGCCTGTTACGAGGAGTACATGCGGGGGAAGCTCGGCATCCCTCCGATCGAGGACCTGATCAGGGAAAGGATCCCTCCGAGATCCGTACACCCCACCCTCCAGAAGATCAATCAGAACATACCGTTCTGTTCGTAATCAGTCGTATTCGCGCCAGGTATACTTGCACTTTGTGCACCGGAAGAACCGGACCTCGCTCTCGTCTGCAGAACGGAGCTGGCGGAGCCACCATTCAGCGGTATCGTTCCCGCATTCGGGGCACCTCGCGTTCGTGGTGGGCATGACACTGATGTGGTCCTTGTCGTCCACGATCGTGATCTCCCTTTCCTTCCTCTTGCGGGTCCGCTTCATCTGGTCCTCGTCTGCGATCTCCTTTATATGGCCGCATTTCCTGCATTTCAGCTGACCACCGGTAGAGACCATAAGACTCCTGCACTGCGGACAGAATATCATCTGGTGAGTAGGTTCGGGAGCAACACTCTTTAACCTGTGGATATGGGAAGAGGCGGAACCCCGAATCTTCCCCTTTCACAAGTCTTTTTTCCGTGGCTGTGAAATATCATATGATGGATGGATCGATCCTCGTCCTCATCTCCAGCATTGCCTTTATCGGGTTTCTTATCGTAGAAATGCCTTGGAAAAAATACTGCGCGATGGTTGGATGGGTGAGTATCGTCGCCTTCCTCTATACCGAGATCCCGTATTATATCTCGATCAATAATTTTCTCTACCCCCTCATCGCCCTCCTCTCGGTGCCGTTCCTCGCGATCACCATCAGACTGCTGGTGTCAGAAAACCCTGTGGTATACAGCTTAACAAGGGCGGCTGCGGTCGCCTTCGTTATCTTTGCCCCGTTCGCCTACATCGAGCCCCTGAACCGGTGGATCATCGGGACCGTCACCTCGCAGATCATCTTCCTCCTCTCGGGTGCAGGGTTTCCGGCCATGCTCGAGGGGTGGAACACGATCCTCCGCAACGGGTTTCGCGTGGAGATCATCCTCGCCTGCACCGGTATCCAGAGCATCGCGATCATGCTGGGCGTCGCCGGAGCCGTCCCCTCCACTGCCCGCCAGAAGCTGCTCGCCTTCCTGCTGGTCGCCCCGGTCATCTATGTTCTCAATATGGCACGGAACCTCTTCGTGGTGGTCGCCTACACCGAGCAGTGGTTTCCCTATCTCCCTGAGATCGCATCCAACGGGGAGTTCGGGTACGAGAGTTTCTTCTGGGCGCACAACGTTATTGCCGAGCTCGGGGCGCTCATCGCCCTGATCGCCATCGCCTATCTGCTCTTTGTACTCATCCCTGACCTCGGTGAATTTGCCGAAGACCTGCTCGGGACCTATGCAGGAGAGGTCAGGAGAGCCGCCGGTAAAGATACGCGATACGCTGAACTGCGGAGAGATTAGTACAGAACGCGATGAGGAGGACTGCGACCCAGATGTACCCGGTGACCCCGCCGACGATGAGGAGGATGAGGGTCTCTGGCCTCCCGAAGAATCCCACTCCTTCCAGAGGGTCATTGATCTTGCCGGCGAGCCGTTCGCTGAACCCCACCTCTGCATAGACCACGGGCTTGATGAAGGTGTTCATCATCGACCCGATGATCGCAAGCGCGACCACCCCGAAATCGGCGATCATCCGGTATTCGAAAGAGAGATCAATGAGGTGGCTGATTACCGGGAGCCCGCCCAGCCCCAGGCCCAGCAGGACGAAGGCGTCCACGTACTTGTCGAAGACCCAGTCGATGACCGCCCCGAAATCGCTCTCTTTCTGGACCTTGCGGGCGACGCTCCCGTCCACGAGGTCCAGGACCGCGGATATAAACAGCGCTGCGCTTCCGGCCACGAATCTCCCTTCATAATAGAGGTAGGCACAGAGGAACCCGAAGAGGAGCGAGATGAGCGATACCTGGTTCGGGGTGATCCCGAGGCGTATGCACCCATCTGCCAGCGGTTCAAGGTACCTGATGAACCTCGGTCGGAGCGCGGTGATGTTCATTGCAGTATCAGTAGTACCACTATTCACCGGTTCAATAATCCTTTTGGAACGGATTTTCCCGGGCAGAACATCTTTAACATCCAAATAAAATATCTGGTGTAGGTTTTCATGTCACCGGATCAGCCACGCCCCCACGTCCTTGTCATGTCAGAGATCACCGTTGACGGCAAGCTGACCCTGAAAAAGGGGACATCCAGCAAGATTCTCATGAAATACATGGACCATGAGACCGAGATCCTCCTCCATAAGACCCGGGTCGAGTACGATGCGATCATGGTCGGATCCAATACCATCGCGATCGACAACTCCTATCTCACCGCACGGCTTGTCGAGGGAAAAAGCCCCCTCCGGGTCATCCCCAGCCGGAAGGGGGAGATCCCTCTGAATGCGAACGTCCTCAATCGTGACGCCCCCACGCTCATCGCGGTGAGCCGGCTGGCGGATCCCGACCGGATCAGGGCTCTCCGCGAGACCGGGGCGATGGTGGAGGTGGTGGGAGAGGACGAGGTAGACCTTCCCCTCCTCATGCAGCGATTGTACGAAGAGTACGGCATCAAGAAGCTGATGGTCGAGGGCGGGCCGACGCTCAACTACTACATGCTCCAGAACCACCTGGTGGACGAGATCCGCCTCATCCACCTCCCCTTCATCGTCGGCGGTGCAGACACTCCTTCCCTCGTCGGCGGCATGCACATCGAGTCCGAGGAGGAGATGTTCCGGCTCGGGCTGAAGAAGTTCTACCTCTGCGGAAAGAACCTTGTGACCGAGTGGGACGTGAAGTACCGGGAAGCGGAAGATGTCATGGCTTGAGGAGGAGGTTGCCCGTATCCACCGGAGGCGGGAGCGGCGTGGCGCCGGGAAGATACTGCTGATCCTGGTGACCCTCCTCGCGATCATCGCGATTCTGGCGGCCGTGGTGCTCTTCTCCCATTATGCCGAAGACCGTCGGATCGTGGTGGTGAGGGTGGAGGGGACGATGGTCACCGGGGACGGCGTGGGCGGCGGGTACGTGGGGAGCGAGTACGTGGGCCGCCAGCTCCGCAACGCAGCATCCGATCCGCTGGTGGAGGCCATCGTGCTGCGGGTGAACAGCCCGGGCGGCACCCCTTCCGCGGCCCAGGAGATGATCGGGGATATCGAGTATGCACGGG
>JAVVFN010000002.1:0-24470 GCA_032250645.1 Methanomicrobiaceae archaeon
TCCCCCACCCCCCATTACGCAACCTTTAAATACAGGCACTTGTAAAGACTTCCATTGCAGGAATACCCTCCGGGGGTTCCGAGGTGAATTCACATGAGATTTCATGAGAATGAAGAAGCGGTCTCACCGGTCATCGGTGTGATCCTGATGGTGGCCATCACGGTCATCCTCGCCGCGGTCATCGCGGTGTTTGTCTTCGGCATGGCCGGAGAGGTACAGTCGACGAAGAGTATCGGGGTTTCTGTCAAACTTGATGACGCAGACGTTGTAATAACCTATCAGGGCGGATCCGACGCCAATAGTGTTCAGTACTTGAAATTTATCGTAGAAACAGTGGAATATTGGTCTGACAATTCAACTACAGGTGTGCAGCAAACTGGCGCCCCTGGAGATGTTCCATACGTTGGTCAAAAATTCACAATAACACATGGGGGAACCGCCGGTTCAATTGATGTTACAACTATCGCAAAGTTTGCTGATGGTACTGAACAGGTTATCTACGATGGAACCCTCTAATCTCTCCTTTTTAAAAATACTAGTAGTAAGCGAATTCTAATACCATGGGAATTCGATATTTATTGTAAATAAACTGAACTGGATTTTGGAGTTATTTTATGTATATCATTAGAGATTATCAATTAGGGGCAAATTTTAATAATAATTAGAAGTTTTACGTAATATTTATTTATAATTAAAATTAAGTATCACTCATGCAATCGCTCATCCAAGATGAAGATGCCGCTTCACCCCAGATCGGGACCGTGCTCATGGTCGCGATCACGGTCATCCTCGCCGCCACTGCACTGATGTATTTCTCCGGCATGATCGGGCAGGCTGAGGACCAGTACACGGTCGCGGTGTCTACCACGACACTTCCGAACTACCACGTGGTGCTCACTTACCATGGCGGAAATGACGAGGAGTATCTGGAAAGGCTCGACTGGCATGTTTACAACAGACTAGGTGCAGAGGCGACGAATTATACCGTAGAATATGTAGAAAATCCTCCAGTCGGATGGAAGGCAGATATCATCGATCTCTCCACTGATACAAATCCTCCGCATAGCATCGTTGTCGTCGGCACCTTCACCGACGGGAAACAGCAGGTTCTGCTCGATAAAACACTCTAACCCTTTCCCGGCAGGTCATCATGATGTCAAAACCAAAAAATACACAAAACATATCACCTGCAATGCTAAACCCCTCCCCTATGAAGGCATTGCTGCGCATTATCCCGCTCCTGCTCCTCTGTTCTCTCGTATTCCTCACCGGGTGCACCTTCCTTGAAGAACCGGAGACAGTGACCCCCACTCCCTCGGCACCGGGCTCGCTCATCGTCACCTCCAACCCGTGGAACGCACGGGTGTTCCTCGACGGGGAGTATCATGGGCGTGCGCCCACCACCATCGGGAACGTCGCACCCGGCCCACATGAGCTTATCGTGACCATGGAGGACTACTCGGATTGGACCAAGATAGTCGACGTCACGAGCGGACAGTCCACCACCGTGAAGGCATCGCTCTCCATCGCCCAGCCGAAGATTGAGCTTTCCATCGAAAGCGCCCAAAGCGGTTTCTCGACACCGCGATGCTACTGGGAGATCCGCGGAACCGTCTCGAATACCGGCGACTTCGTGGCAAGGCAGATAACGCTCGAGGCAACCATCGATCCGAAGAGCTCGGACTATAAGGAGACCAAGAAACTGATCTCTTTCGGTTCGCTCTCACCCGGTGAATCGAAGACCTACCTGATCAAGATTGAGGACACTCCGTGCGTGGAGTCGACCGGAAAGGTGAAGTGCGAGTACATCGACGCAGAGGATGACGAAAAGAGCGTTTCAAAATCGATATAATATTCTTTTTTTCGGGAATTCGTTGATTTTTAGATAGTTTTGTTTTGTGCATTACGTTCCTGGGGGCTTCGCCCCCGCCACTGTGGCGACCCCCATGACAGGATAACTGCAGTAGGGCGGGATATCAATCGGAATAATGCTGAAAAATGTAGCGAGTGATTCTGTTTACCGCGAAGTTATCCTGCCCGGGGGGCCGGGGGGCGAAAGTCCCCCGGCCGCAATGATAAAAAGTCCAGTACCAAGCAGACCGGGAGGGGACCTGCCGGCCCCTCCCGGACTCTCCCCCGCGATAGGATAGACGCCCTTCAGTGTGCAAGGAGATCGATTGCAGAACATTCCGTTCACCGCGAAGTTATCCTGCCCCGGGGGGCCGGGGGGCAGAGTCCCCCCGTCAAAGGCTCACGAAGTACTCTACTCAAGCCCTCTCTCGAGGTACCCTTCCAACATCTCCACCGCCTCCCACTCCCGCTCGCCGCCGCACTTCCTCGCAATCGATAAATGATGATCGATGAGCTCGCGCAACTTCTCATCACGGTACAGCAAATACCGCGTCGCGTGCACCGTGGCCTCGATGACGCTGGAAAAGCCCCTATTAACAGGATAAATCCGCGCCTCTACGACTTCCTCGCGGAGCGGGGTAAGCCGCACCACCAGGGATTCGCCCGACTCGTGCTCGACGGCGGCTAGAAAGGCGACCCACGCCTCGGCGTCGCGGAGGCGCTGCATGGGGATGCCGTGGACGGTCTCGCCCGCGAAGGCCTCGATCGAAGGGTCGTCAAAGGCGCAGCGGACATAGATGACCGGGTCGTGGATGATGTTGGCGACGAGCCAGCCTTCCCGGAGGACGTTTTCTGCGGTGTGGGAGCCGCGGAAGAGGACGAGGGAGTGCCTGTCTTTGCGGTTGATGATGCCCATCGGTGCGGCATTGTTCCGCGTGGTGGCGATGACCTCGTTGATCCCCTCGCGGAGGATGCCTTGGCTGTTGCCTTTTTCCTCTACTCCCATCGCCATCCCTCCCCGAGAGCGACGTAGATGCCCGCGATGGTGATGTCGGCGATGGAGCCCGGGTTGATCCCACGGTCGAGGAGTTCCCTGTCCAGCTCTTTTACGTCCAGGATCCCGATCCGGGCCTCGGCGGCTTTTTTGCGGACCTCCCGTGCGACTTCCATGCCGTGCTTCTTGGCGATGAAGGTGTCGGGGTGGCTTGCGAGCAGGAGGAGGAAGGTGTGCGGGATGGCGCCCGGGCCCGGCCCCTGCCGGTGCAGGTGGTCGGCGGCCTCGCGGGTGAGGGGGAATCCCTCCACCCACTCGCGGGCGATCATGTCGTTTTCGGCGGAGTGGGCCATGATCTCAAGGAGGGTCATGCCACGCCGCCGGATCTCTGCGAGGGCCCCCGGGTCGTTGACGTCGAGCTCGTCGGAAGGCAGCATCCGTACCCGGGTGAGGGCGAAGGCCTCGTAGAAGCGGACGGCGTCCTCGACGGTAGTGTGGGAGATCGCTTCCTTCGCCCCCTCGATGTCGCCGCCCGCCACGAGGGGGACAAGGAGCAAAAAAGCGCCGAAGTGGGTGTTCCCGCCACCATGGCAGCTCGCGCTCTCCACCGCGTCGTGGATCAGGTCGCCGATGCCCCCCTCGCCCCGCTCGGCACGCGCAAGAGCGGGGAAGGAGAAGAGGACCGAGGCGAGGAAGTGCTCGAGCCGGGTATCGGGGTAGTCGTGGCAGCGGTCGACGTTGCCCGGCTTCGGGCCGGCCGCCACCTCCAGCATCATGGCGAGCGCGGCCCGCTCAGCAGGTGATGTCGGACGGCACGTCATGGAATACCCTCGCCATGATCTTCTCGCTCATCCGGTGCTTGTAGCGCATGTAGTCCTGCCGGGAAAGGCCGATCTGCCCAAGGGTGATGTCACGGAACATGCAGGGCGTCGAGGTCTTGCAGCACCACGCGAGGCTCCCGAAGCAGGTGTTGTCCCCGTTCTCGAGCGGGGTGTTCTGGACCGCCTGCTGCTTGGTCACCACGAACTCGTTCCTGCCCAGGCCAATCCGGTTGAGTGCCGGGAGGAGCGGGCAGTCCTTCACCGGCATGCAGCAGAAGGCGAGCGCCCGGATGTCCCCGCCGCGGCAGAGCTGCTTGGGGGCGTTGTACCACCCGGTCTCGTCGGCGTACGCGCTCACCTCGTCCGAGAGCCGGCCGAGGATCTTTGGCTCGGACTTCCGGGCCAGCGAGACGAGGTCGGCGCCGTGGGAGTACATGTCCTTGGCCATGGAGAAGGAGTTTACCGAGTTGTTCGCGATGATGGTGAGGGGCACCGAATTCCTGATCTGGCGGAGCCGGGCGTACCCGAAGTCCATCAGGTCGACGTGGATGATATCGGCGCCCGCCTTCCAGATGCAGCGGGCAAGGTCGCGGTCGCTCTTCGCCACCCCGGCGCGGACCTTCACCGAGACGGTGACGCCAAGGCCTTTGAGGGCCCGGATGATCTCCTCGAGGGGGCCGGGGTGGTGCAAAAGATATTCCCCGCTCCCTGCCCTGATCATCGGCTCCTGGCGGCAGTGCGCATCGATCTCGTAGATGGTCCGCTTCCCGAAGGCCTCGGCAATTTTCTGGAAGGACTCCGGGTCGCTCCCGCGGAGGTTGAGGCCAGAGACCACGTCCGAGGTCTCCATCTTTTCTAATTCGACTTCGAGCGCGGCGATCGGGTCGTCAAAAAGAAATTCCCGCCGCCCCTCCTCTGCCATCCTGCGGCCAGCCTCCATGGCGGGCCCGTCGATGGAGTAGCCGCCGAGGAAGGCTGCCCCGATCACGTCAGCACGCTCCAGCGCATAATCCGCATCCACCCACCCCGCCATGGATGCGACCGCAATCGGGAATTTCACCACCCTATCGTTGAGGATCAGCTCAAACCGGTCATATGGGTCGATCATACTTCCATTCCATTTTGTTATGGTTCAAGAAATAGCCTTTGGATAGAGCGAGGGAAGGGTGTAGGTATCGCCGTTCCGCTCGAGGGCGACAGCGTCGCGGAATGCATCGATCGAGATCCCGGCATCTGAACGATAACGGCCTACGACCTCGTCCCACGGCATGAGGTAGGCCTCCTTTGCCCGCCCTGAACCGGCGCGGAACTCCACCGCCAGAAAGCCGCGGCGGCCGGTCTTCCGGACGAACTCTGCGATGGACTCGACCTGGTGCACGTTATTTTTGTCCTGGTGGAAATGCTGGGTAAAATAGAGTTTTTTCCCCCGGATGGACTTGCACTCGATGGCGAGGTAGTAGCGGGGGTCGAGCGAGTCGACCAGCACGTCCACGTACTGTGCATTGAACTTGGCCTGCTTGAGCCGGTAGGCAAAACCCCCGATCCCGGCGTTCCCGAGGAAATTGTTCATGCAGTGGACGATATCCCGCTCAAAATCACTCATTCACCATTGATTTGGCCATCCATGACCAAAAATGAATCGGTAAGAATTTTATGCCTAAATCGTATTACATTGTAATTATGTCGAAGAAAGGATTGCTACTCATCGGACACGGCAGCAAGCTCCCCTACAACAAGGAGCTCATCGAGGAAACAGCGCGGATCATTTCTCAAAAGGACGATACCTTTCTCGTCAAATCCGGGTTCATGAGCATCAACTCGCCCTCCGTGAGCGAGAAGCTCGAGGAGTTCCGGAATGAGGACATCGACGCCCTGGTGGTGGTGCCCCTCTTCCTCGCAAAGGGCGTGCATATCGTAAAAGACATCCCCGCACTCCTCGGCCTCCCGGAGGGCAAATACCACGGGACGTTCCTCCTCAACGGGAAGGACGTGCCCCTCGTCTACGCAAACCCCATCGGCTCTGACCCGCTCCTCGCCGAGCTGATGCTGAAGAACGCATACAACGCGATCGACGAATACCTCTGAAGAATCATGCATATCCTCGTGCTGGACACCATCCACGGGGGAACGACACTCGCCCACCATCTCGCCCTGCTGGGGCACGAAGTCGACTGCGTGGATGTCTACCGGAAGGAGACCGGGATCGCTCCGGAGGAAGCGGCGGGGAGGACCTATGACCTCGTGGTCGCGCCCGTCCACCTCGACCCCGATTACCCCCTGCTTCGCGAGAGAAAAGCCCCGCTCATCTCCCACCACGAAGCGGTCCGCCGGATCCTCGAAGGGAGGGAGCCCCGCCCCTTCGTGGAGGTCACCGGCGCGAGAGGGAAGACCACCACCGCCTGCGCCATCGCCCACCTCCTACCGGGACCGGGGGTGGTGAGCACCTCGATCGGGACGTGGGAGTACCCGGAGCGTGAACTCCTCTGGCGGCGGAGCATCACCCCCGCCTCGGCCATCGATGCGGCACTCCACGCCCATGAAGCGGGCGGCTGGTGCGTGGCCGAGGAATCGCTCGGCGTGAGCGGCGCAGGAGAGATCGGGGTCCTCACCTCAGGAGACGATTACCCGGTCGCGGCAGCAAAAAGGCGGGCTGTCGCAGTCAAGCAGGCGCTCCTTGCGGGGTGCAGGACGGTGGTGGCCGCGCCGGGCGTGGAGTGTGCGGGGAGGAACGTGGTGCACGCAGAGAAGATTGCCCGGGTCACCGGGACGACCTGCGAGTATGCATACCAGGGAATAGAAGGGGCGTTTTCAAGCCCGCTCCTCGTTGTTCCCACCTACAAATCAGCGCTCGCAACCGCCGCCGCGGTCGCCTGCCTCCTCGAAATCGATCCTTCGCCGCTCGCCGGATTTGCCCCGCTCCCGGGCAGGATGCGGGTAGCGGTCGACGGGGACGTGCTGGTGATCGACGATGCAAACAGCGGCACCGGTGCGGCGACCGCCATCGAGGCCGCGAAACTGGCACGGGCGCTTGCTCCCGCGCTCCCGCTCACCCTCGTCATCGGAGAGGAAGCCCGTGCCATCTGCGAGGGCTTCCCCCCCGAGGAGATCCGGCGTGCCATCCACGCCATCAGGCCCGAGCGGGTGGTGCTGGTGGGGACCGAGGCGGGGGATGCGGCCACCGAGCCGGGCACCGACACCCATTATGCGGACACCCTGGAGGAGGGGCACATGCTCGCCCGCGAGGGGATGAGGGAAGGAGTCATCCTCCTTGCCGTCAAATCATGGAGGTGAGAGACAGTGGACTACATCCAACCCCGGCCCAGCTCGATCGTCGCCGCACTCTATACCGCACGCGACCTCGGGGTGGACCTCGCCGTCCTGCACGGGCCCTCGGGCTGCTCGTTCAAGCATGCCCGGCTCCTCGAGGAGGACGGGATGCGGGTGCTCACCACCTCGCTCGTCGACAATGACTTCATCTTCGGCGGCCAGGAGACGCTGGAGAAGGTGCTCCGCTACGCCGAGGACGTCTTCTCTCCCACCCGCATCGCGGTCATCGGCACCTGCGTCTCCATGATCATCGGGGAGGACATGGGGGAGGCGATTGCAAGCTCCGGGATCCACACGCCCACCATCGCCGTCGAGATCCATGCCGGCTACCGGGAGAATATCGCCGGGGTGATGGCCGCGCTCACCGCCGCGGCGGAGGCCGGGTGGATCAGCGGCGAGGAGCTCGAACGGCAGCGCTACCTGATGTCGCGGGCAAACGAGACCGAGCGCCTCCGGGGCGCCGCCTACAAGCCCTACGTCGCACCCTCCCGCGGGGACTTGAAGCACGTGGTCGCCCGGCGCCTCATCGAGTGCGCAGAGTCAGGGGAGCAGGGCATCGCGGTGCTCAACGCGAAGAAGGAGACCGCGTACATGTTCGCCGACGAGCTCCTCGCGCTCCACGACGTCTGTCCCGGCGCAAAGATCGACTATTTCGCCAACCTCGAGGAGCGGGGGCTGCCCAAGACGCGGGGCGATGCCCGCCGCATCCGGGAGGAGCTGGCGGAGAAGGGCCTTGAGCCGGTGTGCCTCGGGGCCCTTGACGAGTACGGCGCAAATGGGGATGCGATCGGGGAGAAGCTGAGGGACATTGCGCCCGCGTTCGCCCTCCTCGTCGGCGTCCCGCACGCGGTGCCCCCGGTATATACCGAAGGGATCGAGGTCTTTTCGGTCACCAACGGCCCGCGGCAGGTCGAGCCGCTCAAAGAGCTCGGGCACCAGCACGTGGTGGTCGAGATCGACCTCCACCCCAAGACCCTCGGCGTGCGCTCGCTCATCGAGAGTGAGTTCGGCGCGGTGCTGAGGAGCCTTGCATGAAAGCCCTCCTGATCACGGGGGATCGGTCCGGGAGCGGAAAGACCAGCATCACGCTCGCCATCGCCGCACTCCTCTCCCGCACCCACACGGTCCAGACCTTCAAGGTCGGGATGGACTATATCGACCCCTCCTACCTCTCCGGGGTGACCGGGAGGCCCTGCCGGAACCTCGACTCCTTCGTGATGACGCCCGAAGAGATCAGGGAGATCTTTGCACACGGGTGTGAGGGTGCCGAGATCGCGATCGTGGAGGGGGTCCGGGGGCTCTTCGAGGGGGCCGAGGCGCTCTCCGATGAAGGGTCGACCGCGGATATCGCAAAGCTGCTCGACCTTGAGATCGTCCTCGTAGTCAATGCACGGAGCATCACCCGGAGCGCAGCTGCCATCGTGAAGGGTTTTATGGCCTTCGACCCTGCTCTGCGGATCAGGGGGGTGATCGTAAACAACATCATGGGGGCTTCGCACCGGGAGAAGGCCACGAGGGCCATCGAGCACCACTGCGGCATCCCGGTCATCGGCGCCATCCCCCGGACCGAAAAGATGGAGCTTGCCATGCGCCACCTCGGGCTCGTCCCCTACCGGGAGGGGCAGCGGAACCGGGAATTCCTGGCCCGGATCAATGAGATCACCGGGATCATCGGGGATCACCTCTCGATCGATGCGCTGCTCGCCTGCGCCGGCGAAAAGGACCCTGCCGGGATGGATTCGTCCCTCTTTGACGGGGAGAAGGGAAGCGACGTCTCCATCGGCATCGCGTACGATGAAGCGTTCAACTTCTACTATGCCGACCTCTTCGATATCCTCCGGATATATGGGGCAAAACCGGTCTTCTTCAGCCCCGTCCATGACCGGCTGCCCGATGCCGACGGCTACATCCTCGGCGGGGGCTACCCCGAGCTCTTCGCGCAGGAGCTCGAGGCAAACCAGGGGATGCGGGAGGGGCTCGCCGCTGCCTCGGCGGCAGGCATCCCCGTCTACGCCGAGTGCGGGGGGCTCCTCTACCTCACCGACCGGATCGTGCTTGCGAAGGGCTTTGGGGGCCTCGAGGAGGATACCCCGTATGAGATGTGCGGGGTCTTTTCCGGCGAGACCCGGATGCCGGCAGGCCGGGTCATCGGCTACGTGGAGGGGGTCTCAAGCCCCGAAAGCCCGCTCGGCGCAGCGCGGTTCCGGGGGCACGAGTTCCACCACACCGACGTTCGGCTCTCCGGGTCGCCGGCATTCGCCTACCGGCTCTCGAGGGGGCTCGGGATCGCCGAGACCCTCGATGCCGCCCTCGTGAACCGGACACAGGGAAGCTACACGCACCTCCACCCGGTCGCGAGCAGGGGGATGTTCGCCCATTTCGTGGATCTCTGCCGCCGCGGGAACAAATGAAGCGGAATGATTACATCAGAAAAGCGCACAATTCTCTGGTATGATCATCTACCTTGATGGTGCGTTCGTTCCCAGGGAGGAGGCCAAGGTCTCGGTCTTCGATCACGGCCTCCTTTACGGGGACGGGGTCTTTGAGGGCATCCGGGCCTATAACGGCCGGGTCTTCCGGCTTGATGCCCATCTCGAGCGCCTCTACGACTCGGCAAGGACCATCGACATGGCGGTCCCGGTCACAAAGGAGGAGTTCGCCGGGATCATCCTCGAGACGCTGCGGAAGAACAATCTCAGGGATGCCTACATCCGCCCCATCGTGACCAGGGGGAAGGGCGACCTCGGCCTTGACCCGCGCAAATGCCCAAAGCCCACCATCATCGTCATCGCAGTCGAGTGGGGGGCGATGTACGGTGACCTGTACGAGACCGGCCTTACGGCAGTCACCGTCTCGGTCCGGAGAAACCCTGCCGATGCCCTGCCGCCGAACGTGAAAAGTCTCAACTATTTAAACAACATCCTCGCCAAGATCGAGGCGAACTACAAGGGCGGCGACGAGGCGATCTTCTTTGACACCAACGGCTACGTCTCCGAGGGCTCCGGGGACAACATCTTCGTGGTCAAGAACGGTGTCCTCATCACCCCGCCCACCCTCAACAACCTCCGCGGGATCACCCGGCAGGCGGTGCTGGAGCTCGCCGAATCGATGGGCGTCGCGACCCGCGAGCAGAACATCGGCTACTATGACATGTACTCTGCCGACGAGGTGATCGTCACCGGGACCGCGGCAGAGGTCGCGCCGATCACGAAGATCGACGGCCGCATCATCGGGACCGGAAAGCCGGGCCCCATCACCCGCCAGCTGATGGCCGGCTTTAAGAGCATGACCGAGACAGAAGGGACCGAAATCTTCTAATATTTCCCTTTTTGTCCCACGCCATAACCTATTTAACCGAATTTGACGAATATAATCAGGCACATTGCTGCTATAGTGTAGGGGCCAATCATGTCGGCCTTTCACGCCGACGACTGGGGTTCAAATCCCCATAGCAGCATGCTCATTTTGAGTCGGTTTCTCGTATAGACCTTAGGTCTCGCTTAATCAAATCAAAATTAAAAAAATGGAATTCAGGTCAGTCATCAGGGCGGCACAATGCGGATGGAATCCTGGCCATAGATATTGGCGCCACCGAATGTCAGGGCGTGGAGGATTGCCACGGTATCGTCTGCTCCGTATATGCCGGTGTACTCGATCTGGATGACCAGATCCCGGTCTCCGTCCCCGTCGACATCCTGCATCGACCCGACATTCCCGCTCCTGCCCTTCGGGCGGGGGATCATGCCGTCCAGATCGACAGTCAAGGGGTCCACTGTTGCGGCATCGAAGGCACCGGTAGTTAAAATTGCCACCGGGATCACGCCTTTCGCGTTTATGTTGATGGAATTGGGATCGCTTTCGAGCTTGATGTCGATTGAGACCTGCATGCAGTCAAATTCGACGATGTAACCACCGTTGTAATAACGCCACCCATTTGGAGCATCGTTCCATACCCCTGTCTCGCCCCAGTAGGTGACCGCATCCTCATAGCCATAACCACCATAGTTCCAGTTGTTCGGCTCACCCGCATTCCAGTTCGTATAACTCCATGGCTCGCCGGTAATCCATTCCCAGCCGATATCCTCTGTACTGCTGTTTACACTGTCCTGAAAACCACCAATCCATTTTAAATCAAGCGATCCAGTGAAGGTATCGACGATGAAATCATTCTCGTCCTGCGAAGTGACCGTCGCAAGGTGCCCCGGGCAGAGGTCGCCGCCCAGGGTCATTCCGGACGCTGCTTCGCTGGCTTCGGAGAAATTGATGTGACTGGCACTGAACAGTTCATAGTAATGTCCCGTATCCGGGTCCTGCACGGGAACGGCACTCCCCGTTCCTATCATCCCGGTGCATAACAGGATGACTATTCCTGCGAGAATTTGTTTTTTCATGGATAATCCTCCCCTTCATCCTCTCTGGAGATAAATCGCGAAATCCGTGACTCGCGGATTTGTGCAGGATTTTTCCCCTTGTTGATGAGGGAATATTGCGGGAGATGAAGATGAATATAACCGCAAATCGTTATATATCTCCAATTATCGCAAATCTATACGATTTGGATAGGAGATATGGATAATCAATGACCGAAGCTGAATTATTTTATCGCGAATTTATCCCCGGCACCTCAAAGATTCGTGGATGTTTTTGTAGATGGGGTGGAAGGGTTACTGGTTTTTTAAATGAAGGGTATAATGAAGGTGGTACTATGATACATTTCGGCCTCATCCTCTGCCGCATCGGGCTCCACAAGTGGGGCAGGCCGCACGGGTTCAGCCAGGTATCCTCGGGCGTCGTCGAGATGAAGCAGCGGTGCCAGCGCTGCGGCAGGGTGAAGAGGTGGATCGAGCCCTATAAAAAGCCGAAAGGCCGCGGGAGATGGAACTGAGGGAGAGATCAGGATAACTGCAGAAGTCCTTTCACGTCCTCAACGGTCGCGACGAGTTTGACCTCCATGGTATTGAAGGAAGACCACCGGAGGATCTCGGGCTCACTGGCCATCTTCTGGAAGGCTTCGAGACTGGGAGCATCGAATACCTCATACAGCGTATGCTCGGAGAGTGCGAACCAGGCGCCGAGCAGCCTGACCTGATACTTCTCGCCAATAGATTGCAGTTTGGCGAGGAGATCTCTATGGATCTGTCTTGTCTCTTCATTGAACATCCAGCAGCTCTCCGGCGCATGTCGGGAGATGAGCAGGAACGTCGGCATATTTGTACCACCGCGTGATCAATCGATTGCTTTGTGCTTAAGCATATCGGGCATCCCCGGTTCACCCCTCACCTCCCAGGATCTCCCGGATCGCATTGCGGTCATTCAGTCGCAACAATGGTTCGGCCAGCCATCAACATATAAAGCTGAAAGGGGAATTGTCCAGTATGAAAGGCGCTGGATTCATCGTGGTGCTGCTGGCATGCGTCCTTGCGGCAGGCTGCGTGGTGCCCGTAGATCAGGAGAGCGGGCCGCAGCCGACGCCCGTCGAGAGCTATGCCACCGTCACCACCACACCGCCGCCCACCACCGCTCCGCCCGTGACGCCGACGCCGTATGTCCCCGAAGAGGTGGGCGTCTATGAGGCAATGGAGGTGGATTATGACGGGAACAGCTTTGAGATTGCCGTCCAGGACTATTCGAGAGGCCTGTATGCAAACGAGCTGATTACAGAGGCCAGCAGTTCCAATCCCGGGCCCTCTGACAACTTTGAATACCTGCTCATACGGCTCAGGGTCCTCTGCACTGACGGGGACGACCCGGTCCTCATCTACGGCGACCAGTTCAGCATCTATTCAGGGGGAAAGAAGGTGGCGCTGTACCCTGAAGAGGTGGTCCTTCCCTCCGGACTGGATGGTTTTGCGAGGAAGTACATGGTCGAAGGGGAGCGTGAATCAGGGTGGCTCGCCTATGAAGTCCCCCAAAATCTGGAAGTAAAGCTGGCTTTTGAGCCCGAAAGGACGCCTCTCGGCTTCGTGGTCTTCTAGAGGTTCCGCCTCTCCCTGATCTTGATCCGCGGCAGCCGGGGCATTGAAAATTCGCCAAAGGCAGTGCCGATGAAGAGCGGTGAGAGGATGTTTGCAGCAAGGAAGACCATCACCAGCACAGAGTACATGGCAGGGTCGAGGACCAACATAGTAAGCCCGATCCCCAGCATCAGGAGCCCGTACTCGGACATGGGGAGGAGTCCTGCGCTGATCTTGAACGACTCCCCGGCATCATAGCCGGAGATGATGAGGGGGACGAGGTAGGCGATAAACCGGACGGTGAGGATGGTCGCAAAGAGGAGGAAGAAGAGGGAGAGATGCTCAAAGACCGCGGGAAGGCTCACAGAGAGGCCGAGCGAGGCGAAGAAGATGGGGATGAAGAAGCCCTCGCCAAGCTGGTCGATGGTGCGGGCGATCCGCTCCGACTGTTCGGTCCTCGAGAGCAGGATGCCAATGAGCATCACCCCGACGTAGCTCGTGATCCCGATGCGCTCGGTGACTGCGGCCATGGAGAAGGCAAGGAGGAGGGTGAGGGCGAGGAGCACCGGCTCCATCCGGAGCACCCGGACCGTGTTTAAGAGCCAGTTGATGAACCGGGAGCCAAGGCCGCTCATCACCACGAAGGTCCCGATGATCATGAGCGTTAAGGAGAGCACGCTCTCAAGGTCGATCTGGTTGTAGCGGAGGACATTGGTCACCGCGGAGATGAGGAGGAGCTCGATGATCGCATTGACCACCTGGAGGCCGATGATGGCCTGCCCCTCCCGTGAGGAGAGCTCGTCCATGGCGAGGAGGGTCCGCGCCGAGATGACCGTGCTCGAGCCGAAGACCGCGGCCCCGGCGACGAGGATGGTATTGTAGCCGATGCCGGCGAAGGAGAGGACCCCGAGGAGAAGCAGGAAGAGGACCGCGGCCGATACGACCTGCATCAGCACCATGCGCTCGATCTCGTGCTCGATCTCGCGCAGGTCAAAGGAGAGCATGGTCAGGAGGATCAGAAAGATAATCCCGAGCTCGGCGACCACCCGGATGGTGAGGGAATCGCCCAGCCCCACGAAGAGCGCCCCGAGGAGGGTCCCCGCAAGCAGTTCCCCGATGAGGCTTGGCTGGCCGAACCGTGAGACGATGGTGCCGCCGACCTTTGCGGCAAGCAGGAGGAGGGCCACGTCCCAGAGCTCAATGTTCACACGCCACGCTCCACGGGAGTAGAAGTTTCCTCTTTTCCCTTACCAACTTTCCCGCGGGCAGAACAGGAGGAGTGGATAATTACTCCATTTTTTTGAACAATCGTTTTTCTGCAGCGCAGACCGGACAGCGCCAGTCTTCCGCAAGATTCTCAAAGACGATGCCGGGGCGGATGTCCTGAAGGGGCTCGCCCTTCCGCGGGTCATAGATATGCCCGCAGATGGTGCATTTGTAGCGATCCAACTTTGAATTCCTCCACGAAGAGAGGTACGCGCGGGAGCAAGATAAACTACACCACCGATAGTGCTATCTGGCGTCGCATCCCCTTGGGAATCATGGTACACACGATCCTCGTTGCATTCGACGGATCAGAACCTGGAGAGCGGGCCCTCCAGACGGCACTTGAATGGGGAGAGACATTCGGGGCCGAGGTGCACGCCATCTATGTCGCCGAGATGCGCGGGTTTCTCTCCGAATACCTCCCCTCTCAGCGTGATCTCACCAGGGTCTCGCAGATGATCGAGGAGGAAGGGATGCGGATGGAGAGGAGGATTGCAATTATCGCGTCCCGAAATGCACAGGCAGTCCGCACCCACAGGAAGGTAGGGGACCCGAGACGCGAGATCCTCGCGCTGGCAGAGATCATCGGCGCCGACCTGATCATGATCGGCTCACGGGGGAGGAGCGGGTTAAAAGAGCTCCTGCTCGGGAGCGTGAGCTCGTTTGTGGCAGGGAACAGTCCTGTCCCCACCGTGCTGGTCCCCTGAATATCAATGCTCTTATATCTGCAGCAACATAACCGAAACACGTGAAGGATGCATACGGGGAGCTCAAGGACTGTATCTTCTTTCTCCTTGAGGAACCGGCAAATCATAACCCGTACCGCAAGGCCGTCATTTACACCATCTTCGCCCTCATCACGCTCAACGTGATCATGGTCGTGCTGGAGACCGAACGGGAACTGTACCTCGCGTACGAGCCGATCTTCCACTGGGTGGAGATCGTCTCGGTCGCGGTCTTCACCGTGGAGTACGGCCTCCGTATCTGGGTCTGCACCGAGCATCCCGATTATGCGCATCCCGTATGGGGGAGGCTCCGGTTCGCCCTCGCCCCGCTCATGCTCGTTGATCTCGTCGCGATCGCACCCTTTTACCTCCCGCTGATGTTCGCGCTCGACCTGCGGATACTGAGGATCGTGCGGCTCACCCGGGTCTTCCGTGTCCTCAAGCTCGGCAGGTACTCGCACGCGTGGGAGACCTTTGCCTTCGTCTTCCGGTCCAAAAAAGAGGAGCTGCTCATCGCGATCGTCATCATCTTCGTCATCCTGACCGTCTCCTCGAGTGCCATGTACTTTGCAGAGCACGAGGCACAGCCGGAGAAGTTCTCCAGCATCCCGGACGCAATGTGGTGGGGGGTGGTGACCCTCTCCACGGTCGGCTACGGGGATATCTATCCGATCACCCCTGTCGGAAAACTGATCGGGGCGGTGGTGGCCCTGAGCGGGATCGCGCTCTTCGCCCTCCCTGCAGGGATCATCGTCGCGGGACTTGCCGAATGGGTGCAGGTGAAGCACCGGATGGAATGCATGCAGGAGGGCGCCCCGCCCCCGGGCTATGAGAGACCGAAGGGATAGAATGACCTTTCCGTCGTGGGCTGCACACCGCCGTTAAATATTACTCATATGAGTGAAAATAGAGCGAGAGATCCTTCCTGCGATCCCCGCCCCCCCTCGTCTGCCTCTGCTTCCGGCAGAATTCCCCGCCTTCGATCGCGCAGCCCTCGATCTCGATTGTCTTCCCGTTCACGAGTGCATCTGCAACCTTCCTTCTTGCCTCGTGGAGATCGCGCCAGAGTGTCCTTCGCGAGATGCCGGTACGTGAGGCTGCCGCCTCCTGTTCAAGGCCTTCAAGCTCCACCAGCCGGAGGGTTTCGAGCTCTTCGCGCCTCAGCAGCACCGTCTCTCCATCCCGGTTAGCTGGGGGGCATGGCGTAAAGCACCTGCCTGAGAGGTCGCCTGAGAGGATGCGTGAGACGCGAGGGCGTCCACGCTTCCCTCCCCCTGGAGTAGCTGATCCCATCCCTGTTCAGGGAATTATTGCACATTAGAGTACATATACCTGTCAGATTGGTGCCAGCGGGAAGCCCAGATCTCCCAGTGCGTCGGCGATCTCCTCGAGCGAGGCCGGATCATCGATGGTCGCAGGGACCCGGTACGGGGTGCCGTCCGCGATCTTCTTCATGGTCCCCCGCAGGATCTTGCCGGAACGGGTCTTGGGAAGCCGGCGGACCACCACCGCCTTCTTGAAGACCGCGATCGGGCCGATACGGTCTCTCACCATCTGGACGAGCTCTCTCACCACCTCGCCACGGTCCCGCTCGGCCCCTGCCTTGAGCACCACGAACCCGAGTGGGATCTCGCCCTTCACCTGGTCGGCCACCCCGGCCACCGCACACTCGGCCACGTCCGGGTGGGAGCAGAGCACCTCCTCGATGGCGCCGGTGGAGAGCCGGTGCCCGGAGACATTGATGATATCGTCGGTCCTGCTCATGATCCAGAGGTAGCCGTCCCCGTCGAAGTAGCCGGCATCCGAGGTCATGTAGGATCCCGGGTAGGCGGAAAGATAGGTGGAGCGGCAGTCTTCATCGTTCTTCCAGAGCGTCGTGAAGCAGCCGGGCGGGAGGGGAAGCCTGACCACGATATTCCCGATCCGCCCGGGGGGTAACTCCTCGCCAAGGTCATCGACCACCCGGATGTCGTATCCGGGCATCGGTTTTGTGCAGGAGCCCGGTTTGACCGGGAACTGTTCAAGGCCGATCGGATTTCCTCCCATCGCCCACCCCGACTCGGTCTGCCACCAGTGGTCGATCACCGGGACCCCCAGGTGCTCCTCTGCCCACCGGAGGGTCGCAGGGTCGCACCGCTCCCCGGCAAGAAAGAGCGCACGGAACATCCCGAGGTCGTAGCGGCTGATATGGTCGCCCTCCGGGTCTTCGCGCCTGATCGCCCGGAACGCGGTGGGGGCCGTGAAGAGCACCCGCACCCCGTGCTCGGAGATAACGCGCCAGAACGCCCCGGGATCCGGGGTCCCCACCGATTTTCCCTCGTAGAGGATGGTGGTGCAGCCGGCAAAGAGGGGGGCGTAGACGATATACGAGTGGCCCACCACCCACCCGATGTCCGAGGCGGCCCAGTAGACCTCGCCGGGGGCCATCCCGTAGATCATCGGCATGCTCCAGTTCAGGGCGACCGCATGGCCCCCGTTGTCCCGGACCACCCCCTTGGGAACGCCCGTCGTGCCGGAGGTGTAGAGGATGTACAGGGGCTCGGTGGCGGGGACCGGGACGCACGGCGCCGGCTCTGCGCGAGCCGCCTCCCTCCAGTCGAGGTCGCGCCCGGGCATGAGAGTCGCGCTCAGCTCCGGGCGCTGCAGGATGATACAGCGGCGGGGTTTTGCACCCGCCATCTCGATGGCCCGGTCGAGGAGCGGCTTGTAGGCGATGGTTCGGTTCACCTCGATCCCGCAGGAGGCGGAGATGATCAGGGACGGGCGGGCATCATTGATCCGTTTGGCGAGCTCATGGGCCGCAAACCCCCCGAAGACCACCGAATGGATCGCCCCGATCCGTGCGCAGGCGAGCATCGCGATCACCGCCTCGGGGACCATGGGCATGTAGATGATCACCCGGTCCCCCACCCCGACCCCCTCCCGGAGGAGGCCTCCGGCGAAGCGTGAGACGAGATCGGTGAGCTCGCGGTAGGTGTAGGAACGGATGGTGGAGGTGACCGGGCTGTCATAGATCAGGGCGTTCTGGTCGCCGCGGCCGGATGCGACGTGGCGGTCGAGCGCGTTATGGCAGGTATTGATCATCCCGCCGGAAAACCAGCGGTAGGCAGGAGGATGCGAGCGGTCGAGCACATGCTCCCACCGTCTATGCCAGTCGACGCCCTCTGCGGCTCTCCCCCAGAACTGCTCCGGATCCTCGATTGATTCCCTGAATGCTGATGCGTAAGGCCCCAAGCGAAAAATTCCTCCTGGAATATAATAGCAATATCAAATCCTCCTCAATTATATTCGATCCGGTATACAGCGGAGGCTTTTTGTGCAGGGCGCGGATCATTCTGCATGGAACCCCGGATCATAACCCCACCCCCGGGACCCCGTGCCCGGGAGGTCCTGGAGCGGGACGGAGAGGTGGTCGCCCAATCGATGGTCCGCGAGTACCCGCTCGTGCTCGAGCGGGCGAGCGGGATGAACCTCTGGGACGTCGACCAGAACCGCTACCTGGATTTTACCGCCGGGATTGCGGTGATGAACGTCGGGTGGAACCACCCGAAGGTCGTGGAGGCGATCAGGGAACAGGCATCCCTGCTCACCCACGGGGCATTCCTCGACTTCTGCTCCGAGATGCCGGTAAGAATGGCCGAAAAACTGATGCGGTTCCTCCCGGAAGGCCACAACAGGGTATATTTTTCCAACTCGGGCACAGAATCGGTGGAGGCGGCGATGAAACTTGCCCGTTACCACACGCGGCGCAAGTACTTCATCGCCTTCTACGGCGGGTTCCACGGGAGGACCTACGGGGCGGTGAGCCTCACCTCCTCGAGCGTGATCCAGAGGAAGTTCTTCGGCCCCTTCCTCCCGGTGATCCATGTTCCCTTCGCCGACCCCTACCGCCCGACCGCCTGCGACCCGGAGACCTGCGACTTTGACGCGGTCACCTACCTCGAGGACGAGGTCTTCCGGACAGAGGTGGCCCCCGAGGAGATCGCCGCCATCTTTGTCGAACCGGTGCAGGGGGAAGGGGGGTATATCGTCCCGCCTAAAAACTTTCTCCCCCGCCTCCGGGAGATCTGCGATGCGCACGAGATTCTCCTCGTGGCCGACGAGGTCCAGAGCGGCTGCTTCCGGACCGGCAGGTTCCTTGCATCCGAGCATTTCGGGGTGATGCCCGACATCGTATGCCTTGCCAAGGCGATCGGGGGAGGCCTTCCCCTCGGCCTGACCGTGGCCCGCGACGAGATCATGACCTGGCCCCGGGGCTCGCATGCCAGCACCTTCGGGGGGAACAACCTCTGCTGTGCGGCAGGCTGCGCGGTCCTAGATATCATGAGCGAGCCGGGGTTCGGCGGCCATGTGCAGGAGGTGGGCAAGGTCCTCCTTGAGGGTCTGCAGGATCTCAAAGAAAAACACGAGATCATCGGGGATGCCCGGGGGCTGGGCCTGATGTGCGCCATCGAGCTCGTCAAGGACCGCTCAACCAAGGTACCTGCCCGCGAGGAGCGAAATGCCGTCCTGCGGGAGGCTTTTTCCCGCGGGCTGACGCTTCTCCCGGCAGGCCGGTCGGTGATCCGGTTCTCCCCGCCCCTCATCATCAGCGCCGAAGAGGTCGCGATGGGCCTCGAGATCCTCGAGGAGGCACTGGCCACCCTGTGAAGGGAGGGGAATATATTTTTATCAGAGGGTCAATATGCGCCACAAGGTGTGAGGGAAAATGAAAGGAAAGGAGAAGATCACCTATACTTCGCTCCTCGCGGACTCCAGCATACACGGCAAGTTCGAGGACGCCCTCGAGAAGATCGGCCAGAGGCTCGGCCAGCACCACCCCATGTTCATCGGGGAGAAGGGCATCTTCTCGAACGAAGAGTTCCCCACCAGATCCCCCCTCGATTCCGAGATCATCATCGGGCATTTCCAGAAGGGGACCGGCGAGGATGCGAGGAAGGCCGTGCGGGCCGCAAAGGACGCATTCGTCACATGGAGCAGCACGGACTGGAGAGAAAGGGTCCGGATCATCAGGGAGTGCGCCAATACCCTCGACCGCCAGAAGTTCCTCCTTGCGGCCCTGATCTGCTACGAGATCGGGAAGACACGGACAGAAGCCCTCGCCGAGGTGGGAGAGGCGATCGATTTCCTCCGCTACTACGCAGGACACTACGAATCAAGGGAGGGATATATTACCCCGCTCTCATCCGGTGCGCCAGGGGAGGAGCCGCAGAGCGTGATGAAACCCCACGGCGTATGGGCGGTGATCTCGCCGTTCAACTTCCCGGTTGCGCTTGCCGCCGGCATGGCATCTGCCGCGCTCCTGACCGGCAATACGGTGGTGATGAAGCCGACCAGCCTTGCGCCCTACTCGGCCCTGCGGCTCTACCAGGCCTTCATCAGCAGCGGGATCCCGCCCGGGGCCCTCAATGTCGTGACCGGCCCGGGCGAGCCCTTCGGCGACGCCATCGTCGGGAACCGGGATGTGGACGGGATCGCGTTCACCGGTTCAAGGAGCGTCGGCATGTGGCTTTACCGCTCCTTCGCTTCATCGCAGCCCTATCCAATACCGGTGGTGCTCGAACTCGGGAGCAAGAACCCGGTGATCGTGACCGCCCATGCAGAGATCGAAAAGGCGGTGGAGGGGGTGGTCCGTGCCGCCTTCGGCTACAGCGGGCAGAAGTGCAGTGCCGCATCAAGGCTGTACCTGGAAAGATCGATCGCCGACCCATTTCTCGAGGCGCTCACCACCCGGATCGGAGAACTGAGGGTCGGGGACCCGCGGGAGAAGGAGGTCTTCACCGGTCCGGTGATCACGCGAAAGGCGCTCACTACATTCAGGAATGCGGTCGACGAAGCGAAGAGGGACGGCGGGAAGGTCCTCGCCGGGGGCAGTGTCCTTGAACGCGGGATCTTTGGCAGGGGAAACTACGCGGTCCCCACGGTGATATCTGATCTCTCTCCCGAACACCGGCTCTTCACAGAGGAGCTCTTCGTCCCGATCCTCGCGGTCGACACCTTCACCACCCTCCGGGAGGCGCTGGATAAGGCCAACAACACTGAATTCGGACTTACCGCAGGGATATTTTCTGAAAAAGAGGCCGAATGCGAATATTTCTTTGACCATATCAAATTCGGCGTCACCTACTCGAACCGGAAGGGCGGCGCCACCACCGGTGCATGGCCGGGCGCGCAGCCCTTCGGGGGCTGGAAGGGAAGCGGATCCACCGGCCGCGGGGTAGGAGGGCCCCACTACCTCCTCTCGTTCATGCGGGAACAGGCGCAGACAAGGGTGAACGCATGAAGAGGATTGTCTTGATCCTGCTCGTCGTGCTCGTCGCCGGGTGCGTGAGCCCTCCGGCGGGCGACGGGGATACCTTCCCGAACACTTCGCCCACGGCAGGCCTCCCCGGGGCACCCACGCTCACCTTCGCCCCCGCACCCTCCTTCGAGGTCTTGCTGACATCACCGCTCGAGAGGCGCTTTGAGATCGATGCCCCCTGCTACTGGGTCGCGGAGGTGCAGGCGGTAAATACCGGGGGAACAGACGCGCGGAACGTGATCATCCACTGCACCTTCATCAATACGGCAAGCGGGGAGGAGAAGACGCAGAACGAGCTCTACCCCCGCTTCAACCAGGGCGAAAGAAAGGTGTTTGAGAAGAGGTTCGAGGGAGAGTGCGACGGGAGCTACCGGATGGAGTTCTCGGTCGACTACGACCGTGGCTGATCCGGGCTGCACCGGGCCCTGACTCGTTCGAATCGTTCTGCAAGGTTTTCCCCGTGGGAGCCCATCCAGTAGAGCTTCCCGCACCGCAGACACCAGTAGTACTCAAGATCGCTCCTCCCCTCGGGCGCATAGTCGGTGCAGGAGACCTCCTCCTCGGTGGCCGGCCGGAGGAGGGTGTTACAGAGCGAGCACCGGTCCATCCTGATCTGCAGCGAGGGATCGATGACGCCGGAGCGGACGAGCTGGCAGAGCTGTTCAGTGACCTCTGACGACTTGATGAGCACGGCGCGTTCGCCTCCCCTGCGTGCAAGCTCCCGGTCGCGGGTGAGCAGGATCCTCCCCTCCTCCCCTGCGATCCGGAGGAGGTCGGTGTCCTCACGGCGGTTTCCCTCCCGCAGGGCATGGGCGCTCCGCACGTCGTAGCCGAGGAAGCGGAGGAAGCGGGCGAGGGTCCCGACCATCCGGTCTGCCACAAAACGGGGTTCAGACATGGTCGACGAGGGGGATCTCTTCGCCGCACTCCTTGCACTGGTTTCCTTCGAGGTTGCGGAACCTCGCATCAAAACCCGTCCGCTCGATGAGGAGCGCATCACATGCCGGGCAGTAGGTGTGCTCGTACCGGTGGCCGAAGACATTGCCGAGGTACGCGAACCTGACGCCGAGCTCCCGCGCCCTCTGGAGGATCTTCTCCAGCGTCGCCACCGGCGTGGCCCGGTAATCCCGCATCTTGTAGTCAGGATGGAACCGGGAAAAATGCATGGGCGTATCAGGGCCGAGGTTGTCGAGGACCCACCTGATCATCCCCTCCATCTCCTCCATCCCGTCGTTCAGGCCCGGGATGACGAGCGTCACGGTCTCGATGTGCATGCCGAGCTCTTTTGCAAGGACGGTGGCATCGAGCACAGGCTGCAGTTTCGCACCGCAGAACTTGTGGTAGAACTCGTCGGTGAAGGCCTTGAGGTCCACGCGGAACGCATTGAGCATGGGGGATAGTTCCCTCAAAGCCTCCTCGGTGATGTAGCCGTTCGTCACGTAGACCGTCCCGAGCCCCCGTTTTCGCGCGAGGGTGCCCATCTCGAGGGGATATTCATGCCAGATGGTGGGTTCATTATAGGTCCAGGAGATGCTCGCGCATCCCCGGGAGAACGCCCGGTCCACCCCCTCCCTCACCGGAAGATCGCGGAGCATATCTGATTCGATGGTGGCGGCGGAGATATGCCAGTTCTGGCAGTACGGGCAGCGGAAGTTGCAGCCGATGCTGCCGAGCGAATAGGAGAGGGTGCCGGGGAGGAAATGGAAGAGGGGTTTCTTCTCGATCGGGTCCACCGCCTCTGCACTGATCTTCCCGTAAGTGGCGGCGTACAGGGTCCCGCCCTCGTTCATCCTGACCCCGCAGATCCCCTTGTTTCCATCACGGATGGTGCAGCGGTGGTTGCAGAGCGAGCACTTCACCGCCTGATCTTCGAGTTTTTCGTACTGTAATGCCTCGTGCATGGTTCCCAAGCTCCCTCCGGTTCTCTCATTCGGAGTCATGGTATTTATGTCGAGGGGTCCCGGGAGTCTCATCCTCTTCGTCACAGAGCTCGATCCCGAGCGACCCCTGATACCCGCACTTCTTGCACCGGTAGACCATGCCCCCGTACCCGCCGGCGACGAGGTACAGGGCAGGGCTCCGGCAGATTGGACAGCGCAGCATCAACTCTCCGTTGCTCACCGGAGAAGAAAAGTGTTTAGGGAGTCTCCAGTTCACGGAACCGGAAGACCACCCGCCAGTCCTGCTGCTCCCGGAACGTGACCTCGTGGGCCTCCTGCAGGAACTGCATCAGCGTCTCGGGGTCCTGTGTCTGAACGATCCGGTTGCGGATGATGGAGAGGGGCCTGACCATGTGGGCGTAGCGCTCGGCATTCCTCAGGTACTCCCTTTTGATCCTGATCGCACCGACCGCAGCCGCGATGGCAGGGAAGATGATGGTCGAGGCCGCGAGGAAGGGGGCAAGATCAATCCCGAGGCGGTGCTCGACCTCGAGGGCATGCATTGCCGCGAGTACCAGGGTGGCGAAAAAGAGGAGATCGGTCACCTGGGCCAGCAGCTCAAACCGCCGGCTGTTCCAGGTGCTGTTCCGGGTATAAAACGAGATCTGGTCCTCGATCCACGCGGAGAGCAGGAACTGCTTCAGCCCCTCAAAGGGGAGGTCCACCCGGCAGTACTCCAGGGGCCTGCGTGCGATGATCAGGGCGAACGCGATCTCGATCCAGTCCTCCGACTCGTAAAAGACCCGCAGGTGCCGGGGAGGGGCGGGCTTTTCGACCCTGATACAGAAGAGGGAGAGGAACATGGCGGTCCTCAGGCGTTCGGAGAGGAACCGGTAGTCCACCCATTTCCGGTGCCAGTCCCGGAAGCGGGAGACCATGATCAAAAAGAGGATCGCGCCCATCTCGACCACCTCAATCCAGAGGAGGGAGGGGTACTCGGGGAAGAAGAGCGTCTGGATGGTGACGGTCGCCACCGCCACCGCCGCGAGGGCGTAGACGGCAGTCCCTGCCCACATGTACCGGCGCTCATACCGCTGGGAGAGCATCATGCAGCGCACGTAGTAGGGGAGGAGTGATCCCGCGAGCGGCTCAAGAAACTCCGGATCAAGACCAGAGAGTCGCGCCTTCTCGAGGAACCGGGCGTAGCGTTCCTCGATCCCCTGGGCAAGTTCCATCTCCGTGATCTCTTCGCTGTTATACCCGTCCAGGTACTCGTAGCACTCGAGGATTCCGTCCCCGTGGCGCTCCTCTGTCACCTTCCCGCTCTCTGAATGGATCCAGAAGAGCGTGC
>JAVVFN010000030.1:0-11201 GCA_032250645.1 Methanomicrobiaceae archaeon
CTCGAGCTCGAGCTCGCCTCGCTCCGCGCAGCGATGCAGGAGACGCCCGACGGCGTCGCGGGTGATGGCCACCGTGCGGTTGGCGGGATAGGTCACTCCCACCCGCCGGCCGTTCCGATCGCAGGAGAATGTGGTCCTCCTCCCCTGCTCGTCCACCACCGCCGTGAGGGCGCCGGTGCGGTCATACTGCATTCTCCGCGTCCCCCCGGCGGGGGTCTCCACCTCCACCAGACGGCCCGCGGGATCGTAGCTGTAGCGCACGCTCCGTCCCAGAGGATCGGTGACCCCAATCAGCCGGTTGCTGCGATCAAAAGAGAACCGGGTGATGCTTCCTGGAGGATCGGTGCGCTGCAGTATCGAGAGGAGGGGGCTTCGCACCAGGGTGGTTGTGCGACCCATTTCGTCGGTCGTGGAGAGACCTGCACAGCAGCCGTAGGTATAGGTGCGGATGGTGCCGTCGGGGGCATGGACGGCAGTTACCCGGTCGTTGCGGTCATACTCGTAGCGGGTTATATGGCCGCCCGGATCAGTGGCGGACCTGAGCACAAAGCCGTGATCGTCGTACTCGAAGCGGGTCCGGTTCCCCAGCGCATCGGTGATCGCGGCGACGTTGCCGAATCTGTCGTACTCATACCGGGTGACGCCGCCCGCAGCATTGGTGACCGAGATCCGCTGCCCCCGCTCGTCATAGGCCATCCGGGAGACCTTCTGCTGCGGCGTGGTGACGGTGATCAGGTGGTGGCGGGGGTCGTAGGCGAAGGAAACGCGCTCGCCCAGGGCATTCGTTTCGGTGAGCAGATTGCCATAGGCGTCAAAGGAGTAGGTCTCCACCCCGCCCTCCGCGTTCTCCAGCCGGGTGCAGTTACCCCGCTCGTCATACCCACGACGGCTGGTATTGCCGTTGGCGTCGTGGAACTTCACCAGGAGACCGCGGTCAAATTCGAACACCTGCGTGTCTCCCGCCGGATCCACGATACGCTCCGTACGCCCGTACCTGCTGTGATAGGTGGTGGTGTTCCCCTCCTGATCGGTGATCGACACCTGACCCGGGGCATCCCACCGGTAGCGGGTGACGTTGCCTGCGGCATCGGTCACCGTACTGATCTGCGCCCCCGGCATTCCTCCGGTATAGGCAAACGCCGTCGTCTTGCGGTCCTCCCCCACCACCATGCGCACTATGCGGCCGTCCGGGTCATAGGTATACGACGAGGCGATACCCTGGAAGTCGGTGGCCCGGGCGAGGGTGCGGACCGCATCATATTGGAAACGGGCCGTCCGCCCGTCCGCCAGCCGGATTGCCGCAACAAGCCCGTCCCCGTTGTAGGAGAGCGACGTCTCACGCCCGGCGGCATCAACGATCGTACCCAGGGTGCCGTTGGCATTGTAGCTGAACTGCACCTCGTTGCCGTCGAAATCAGCTATCGCCGTGAGGGGGCAGCCGTCTTCGCCCGGTCGTTTGTCATAGCGGAGCAGCAGGTGGGTATGTCGGGGCAGGTAGAGCCAGTGCGAGCCGTAATCCAGAAGCCTGTCAAAGGAGCCGCTCACCGGTGTGGCTTCCGCGGGGGCGCTTTCCGTTCCCGGTGCGCTGCCGCGGCGGAACCTGAGTACCTGCCCCGACCCTCTCCGGAGCAACACCTGGTCGCCCTTCTCCAAAAGTGAAGACTCGTAACTGAACATCCACCCCCTCCCGAACATCCCGCTGGCAGGAGACTGCGCATTGTAGGTCAGGACCAGTTCCACCGCCGGGCCAAGCCCGATATAGGCGTAGATGCGATCCTCCACGACCAGATTGAGGGTTGCCGTGTTGATCCAGTAGTTCGGAAGCCCGAGCGGGTGCAGGGGCTCGTTGCCGTGCAGAAATGTGGTATGGGGGTGCTCCGAGGGGCCTCCCATGCGGTCGATCTTCGCAGTCAGCATAATCCGGGTCCCTCCCCGCCATCATATTCGGTATAGGGATTGTCATCCGGCCCTCCCTGCGAATCTCCGCCGGGAAGATCCGTCCATGACGGCTCACCCTCCGGCCCGGCGGCCCCTTCGCCGGGTTCGGGAGGTTTGGCACCCGCTAAAGTTCCTGCTCCGGCCGCTGCGCCTGCCGCACCGGCACCTACCCCGGAGAATCCCTGGAGGATCGTGGGGCCGTTGACGAGGACGCTGAGTGTTGCCGCGCCGATGCCGGCAAGTCCCTCCGCTGTTCCCGAAGTGCGCAGGCAGTCATTGGCGTTGAGCGGATCTTCCAGGCAGTCATCCGCCATCACCGAGCTGACACAGAGACAGGATAAGAGAAGGATCAGGAGGGCGGCCGTCGCCCCCCCGGGCGGTCTGGTAATCGTGCCGTTCCGGGGTGCCGGTTCCCTTACGATGGCATAGGAGACGAATGTGCCCACGAGAAGATTTGCGTGCATCAACGCGTAGTTGGAGATGCCGAATAGGTTAAAGAGGAGAATCGCGGTCAGAAAAGGGGCAGCGAGACCCATCCCGATACGGAACGGCGAGGGAAAGCGCTTTCTGAACGGCTGCACCGGGGTGAGCAGCCCATCGATCTTATGCCGGTACCTGATCAGGATGAGGGGGATTCCGACCATGATGATCGGGGTGAGGAAGTCGAATCCCTCCGCCCCTGCCCGCACGCTCCCGTAAAGAAACCAAAGGGCAGCGGCAACGACGCCTCCCAGCACCGAGAGGAAGTCCCACCATGACTGGGGGCGCCTGGATGCCGGCGTCGTCCGGGACATCTCCCGAAAGCCCTTGAGATCCATCTTCCCGGGTTTCGACGCCGGTGTCGCTCCCTGCTCCCCGCGTCGCTTCGTTGCTGCGTACTCCGTTTCCTTCAGCGGCGGATCACCCGTTTCCCAGCGGGTGCCGTTCCAGAATATCCATTCGCCGGTGGAGGGATCCGGCTGCCACCAGACTCCCGAGGAATCTGCCACCCTCAGCTCATTCACCGCAGCGGAATACTGCACTTCACTGATCTGTCCGTGGGTTCGCTCTGCAGTGAGGCGGGCAAATCGTTTCCGGGCTTCTTCAAAATTCATGTGCACCAATCCGGCTCTTCTATGGGGATTTCCTTGAATACCTGCAATTTATTCCCTTAACTATAAAAGCGGATACATTTGAGTTCATCGGGGCCGGCACACCCTGCACAGTCGCCCCGCTCACCCAAAGAGTGGTGCGCTGTCGGTGATGACCGAGAGGCCCCTGTCTGTCCCGAGCCAGTAGACACCGTCTTCGTCCTGCACCATCTCCTTGACCTCGTTGCCGGCAAGGCCATCGGCCCGTGTGAGAGTGACCCACCGTCCCCCGTCGAGCACGGCGATGCCATCATACTCAGATCCCACCCAGACCCGTCCGTGTTGATCGGTGTAGACCGAACGCGTGGAGCCGCCTGCAAGGCCGTCGGCCTGCGTGATCGCACGCACGCTGCCCTCGCTGATCAGGACCGCGCCGCCCTGGCTTGCAAACCCGGTGGCGACCCAGATCGTATCCTTCCCGTCCTCCGCGATCTTGTTCACCGAGGTGTGCGGCAGCCCATCTGCACGCGTATACTCAGACCATTCCGCACCGTCAAACAGGTAGAGCCCCCCGTGCGTCGGCGACCCCGACCCGACCCAGATCGAACCCTCCCGGTCCATATAAAGCACGTCGACGGAGGCAATTTCATATTCTGGAGGGAGGGGCACCTCTTTCCACGCGGACCCGTCCCATTCGGCGATCATGCCAACCGAGCCCACCCAGAGTTTGTCCCTGTCCACCTCGAGGACGCTGAGGGCACGCCGGAAGGGGGCACTGGTGCGGTCGGAGAAGGTCTCCCAGACGCCATCGCCATATCGGACCAGTCCTGCGTCGTGGGCGATCCACACCGATCCTGCACCGTCCCTGAAGAGGTCCCTGACGAATCCCAGCGACGGTGCACCCTCAGGCAGGGGGAGGGGTTCGCGGTCGGTGCGGCAGAACAGGTGAATGCCGTCCTTTCCCCCTGTCCAGACGACGTCGCCATCGATGAGCAGTGCCGAGACCTCATGGGGAGGGCGAATGAGTTCCATATGATCGGGCACCGACCGCTCCTGGAGAAAACCGGACAACCCCAGAATGATCCATATCAGTGCGGCCACGATGAGCACGCCGAGGGCGACCTGCGCGGCCACCCTGAACCGGGAGGGTGTCGACGGCAAGGAATTGTCCTTCATTCCGGCCCCTCCACCAGCCTCCCTCCGACCATCCTGAGCACCGTTGCCGGTATCTGGTCCGCCTCTTCGAGATCATGGGTGATATAGACGAGGACTGCCCCCGTCCGCCGCTGCTCTTTCTGCAGCAGGTCGAACATCCGGTCTTTCAGTTCCCGGTTGAGGTTGAGAAGCGGCTCATCGAGGAGGAGGTACTGTGCCTCGCGGGCGAGAGCCCGGACGAGCGCAACCCTGCGGGCTTCCCCGCCGGAGATCTCCCGGGGGTAGCGGTCCGCGAGGGGGGCGATCGCCGCACCCTCGAGCAGCGCGTCGAGGCGGTCCGCCGATCCGTTCCGGGCAATGCCGCCCATGGCGAACCGCACATTCTCGGCGACGGTCATGTGCGGCCAGAGCGCCGGCATCTGGAACATGCAGCTGATGTTACGCCGGTGGGGGTACAGGGCCCAGCCCGCCCGGCTCACCACGGCGCCATCGAGCGCAATGGTGCCCGTATCGGGAATTTCGAGGCCTGCGATGAGGCGAAGAAGCGTGGACTTGCCGCTGCCCGAGGGGCCGAGAATCACCACATCACCCGATACCGCGAACGAAACGGCATCCACCGCCCGCACCGTCCCGAACCGGCGACCAAGATCACGGCACTCGATCATCCGGCATCACCTCCGGCCCCATGAGAAGAGGGGCGGCCGTTCACCAGGCGGCTCCACCCGCGCATGGCTGCCACGGCCACCGCGCCGGCGGCGAGCATGAACACCGTCATCACGAGACCCAGACCGGCGACCGCCCCCGAGGAGCCATAGTGGAGATAATTGTACATCCGGATGGTGACCGTCTCCAATCCCGGCGGGATGACCAGCAGCGTGGCGCCCAGTTCGCCCGCGCTGAGCGCGAACACCATGCAGGCGGCAGCCACCAGACCCGGCGCAAGCAGGGGAAGCCGCACCTGCACCCAGGTCCGCACCACGCCCCGCCGGAACACACGGGCCGCATCGGTGAGGAGAGGATCGGTGTGACGCAGCTGTGCAAGCAGGATCAGGGCGGCAACCGGGGCGAAACGCGCCAGTGCAGCGAGGACCGGTATGGCCGCGGTCCCGTAGATCCCGGCAGGGAGAAGGCTGTTCCACAGCACGATGAGGCCGATCCCCACCAGCGGGGAGGGGACGGCGAGGGGGGCGATGCAGAGAAGACACCAGACCCCCCCCTGCCGCCCGGCGCGGTTCATCATGGTGGCGGCGGCATAGGCGAGCGGCAGGCAGCAGACAGCGGCTGCAATCCCGATGCCGAACGACACCCCGATACCGCCGCTCGCATCCGCCACTGCGTGCAGGTGCCTGCCCATGGTGACCGCGGTGACGAGGAGGGAGGCCACGAGTGTCCCCGCATGGATGGCCACGACCCCGAGGGCGCCATACCGGAGTGCGGCAAACCAGCGGGGGTATTCGGGCGGGGATGCTTGGCGCTGGAACAGCCCCGTGCCCTCCATGAGATTCCGGATGCGCCCCTGGGTGGCGAGCATCACGATGAGGGTGGCGAGGAGGAGGGGAATGGCGAGCAGCAGCGCCCGTGCCGGCTCACTGCTCGCGCTGAATTCCGCGAAGATCTCGAGCGCGTAGACATTGACCGAGAAGAGGGTGGGCACGCTGTAGTCGGTGATGCTGAGGAGGAAGAGCAGGCCCGCGCAGGCCCCGAGCGCCGGTGCGGCGATGGGCACCACGATGCGCCGAAAGACCGTGATGTCGGGGGCGACCACCCGCGCCGCCTCGATGGAGGGGATATCCACCGATGCCATGGCGAGCATGCACAGGCCGACGGCGATGGGGAGCACCGCCCCGAGCTGTACCCAGAAGCTAAGCACCCATCCGGCGGGCACCCATGCAGCAACGCTTCCTGCCGTCGCCAGCAATCCGCACACTCCCATCCATGCCTGGGCGTAGAGAAAGGCGGGTACCGGGGCGAGCACCACGACGAGCCACCGGGCACGCGACCACACGCCTTTCCGCAGGTCCCACAGGAGGCTGCCCGCGAGCAGGCCGATCACCGTGCCGGCGCCGGCAACAGCGGCGGCAAGGCCAGCGCTTGAGAGGAGAAGTACCAGTCTTCGGCCGGCCGGGACGAGCAGGATGAGGACATCAGGGAGGTGTCCAGGGAGATACTGCACCGTAATGAGAACGAGTGCACAGAGCGGTCCGAATACCGCAGCCAGAAAGAGGAGGAGGAAACAGAGGAGCACAGCCCCTCCACTGATGGTTTGCGCGGTAGACACCCTCTCCATTCCTCCCTATCGGATGAAGATTCCGGCCAGATCCCTGCTTGCTGGCTGTAACTGGTCATAGACCTCGTACAGCGTGACCTCTATCCCGTCTATGGGTCCGCTCTCCATCCCCGGTGCGGCACTGCTCTCCAGCCGGGTGGATACCTGGATCCAGCCGATATCCATGAGCCTCTGCTCGGTCTCCTTCGCAAGGAGGAAATCGACAAGGGCCTTCCCCTCCTCTGGATGCGGCCCGTTGGCGATGAGCGCCACGGTGGTGGGGATCACGAGGGTGCCCAGCCCTCCCTCCTCCTGGTCGGGTACGATGATGGTTACCGGTCTGCCGTCCTCCACCGCCCGGCAGGCATCGTCTGTGTCGGTGAGCCCCACGCTCACCTCGCCTGCTGCCACCAGGTCGCGGACCACGGAATTCCCGTCCACCACCCGCACCCCTCGAGCCTGCAGCGTCTCGTAGAAGGATCGTGCCTCCTCCGGCCCCCATGCCGCGTAGAGCGCGGCTGCATGGGTTGCGGAGGTCCCGAACATGGGATAGGCGATGGCGATCTCATCGCCCGGGAAGGTCTCATCCGCAAGGTCGGTAATCGAGTCGGGGTACTGCCCGGGAGAGAGGAGGTCGGTGTTCACGAGAAGGATCCTCGCCCGCCCGCCCACGCCAGCCCAGTACCCCCCGGGGTCGCGGTACTGTGCCGGGATGTCCGTGGCCGCGGGTGCCACATAGGGGGTCAGCACCCCTTTCTGTTTGAGGAGGAGGGTCTGCATGAACTCCCCGTTCCAGAAGACGTCGGCGAGCGGACGGTCTTTCTCGGCAATGAGGCGGTTCACAAGCCCCGTGGTCTTGGTCGCCTCCACATCGTAGACCGCCTGCACGGTGATACCGGTCGCCTCCTCGAATTCGTCGAGGATTTGTTCGGCATAGACCTGGTCAACTGAGGTGTAGACGACGACTTCCCTCTCTGCGGATACGCATCCCGATACGAGTAGTGCACCCCCGATAAGTGTCAGAATTGCACATAATCCTGTGATGAATTGCAGACTGGGGGGTTTTTCGAGCATGGACAGAGATCTTGGCAACCACGCATAATATGTGTAATGAAATGGATTCGAGGAATATTTTTTTTCCTTTACCGGTGATCTGAAAACTGGCACCGCTGATTCCAGCACGCATCGACCCGAGAAACCATTTTGTAACATTTAATTACCACCCGCCGGAAACTCTCCCTATCCAGAATAGCGTCGCGCTGTACCGGGGGATGACAACAATGAAGATATGCCCTAATTGCGGCCATCAGGTCGATGATCAGGATAAATATTGTGAAAATTGCGGAACCAATATTGAGCCCATGACAGAAGCCACTTCACCGGTGCCTCCTCCGGCCCCTCCGCCGCCACCCCGGCCCGTGCACTCGCCAGGAGAGGTCCCGGAAGCCGTGCGGGGGGAGAAAAATCCCTTTCTCGCCGGGCTCGCCTCGTTCCTCTTCGCCGGCCTCGGACAGGTGTACAACGGCCAGTTCGCAAAGGGCGTCCTCATTCTCGCAGGTGCTCTGCTCGGGTCTTTCCTCATCATTCCCGGCATACTTATCTGGCTCTATGGAGTGTACGATGCCTACCGGACTGCAGCAAAGATGAACAATGGCAGGATACCGTTCGCGGCGCACAACTGGGGCCACATCATCGTATTTATTATACTGGGCATCATTGTCCTGGCGATGCTCAATTACATCCTGGCAGTCATCTACGATTTTATCATCGAAACCTCCGATTACTATTACTATTACGGGTAGTCGGACTGCTGCACATCAGGACACCGGCTGACATCCACCCTGGCGGAAAGAGGGGCCTCCGGGCTTGCCCCCTCCGCATCGGGCCCACGGGTTCACCTATCATCATTGATGATAACAGGGCCGTATTTTTTAATAATTGAGGTAATTAAATGTGGGAAATTGCGCCGCATCTCCAAAAAGATGAAATCATAGAGTTGTCAGGCTCTCCTGTTTGGGCTGGCTATTGGGGCCTTTTTTTACTGGCACTCCTTTTTATTTGGACGATAATAATACCGATACTGATTGTTGGATACATTGTTTTACATAAAGAATCAACAAAATTTGTTGTGACAAATAAGAGAGTTGCTGCAAGAATGGGTATCATTTCTGAAAGATTCAAATCTTCAACCTTCAAGCATATCACTTCTATAAAAGTGAGACAGGGACTCATGTTGAGTTTCGTAGGGGATCAATACCAAACTCAATTGGTTAAAAAATTTGATTGAAACTCATATTGAATGAAAATAAGATTGATGGCGGCTCTAGATGGATGCTCCCTCATCCCCCCTTCTTTCCTACCTACCTTGACCATGCCTGCCCGACTTACTTCGGGCATGCCTTCTCACTCACTGACCTACTACCCTCACCTAACTGGCCCTACCCTACTTGGGCCCAACCTAGTGAGCCTGACCACTGGTTAAATACTATCGGTTAATGTTAAACAGGGTGATATTTTTCCGAATTAGCTATATCCCTAAGATTCGATGCGAGGGACCGGATTCGAACCGGCGAACTCCTGCGAGAATGGACCCTAAATCCATCGCCTTTGACCTGGCTCGGCAACCCTCGCCTGCCTGATCTATCTGCCTCTCAGCTGATAACCCCCGCGGTTACTCGTACAGGTGCTCTTCCTTGGCCAGTTTCAGCTCCCGGATGAGGATCTTGTAGCCCGAGACCACCAGCGCGATGAAGAGCGGTCCGAGCACGAACCCGACGATGCCCATGACCGCAAGGCCGCCGAAGAACCCGATCCACATGAGGACCGGGTGGATGGCGGCCCGCTGCCCCATGAAGAGCGGTCGGAGATAGAGGTCCGGGAATGCGCAGACCACCGGGTAGCCGATGAGGGCGATGAGGGCAAGCCCCCGCAGGTCCCCGATCGAAACCGCGTAGATGCCGAGAAAGACCATGACCAGGGTGGGCCCGATGATCGGGATGAGCTGGAAGATTGCGGCGAGCAGCGAGTAGAATATCACGTGGTCATAGCCGAGGAGTGCGAAGAAGGGGACCGCGAGGATGAAGGTGACCACCGATGTCGCCACGTGCACCACGTAGACCGCGTAGAGCGTGTTGACCGTGACGGCGGTCATCTCGTCGATGGCGCTCCGAATCCGGGAGGGGAGATGGTCCATGATCTCTGTCCGGATCTCATCGCCCCGCCAGATGAACATGTACAGACTGAGGAAGAAGATGATGATCTGCACAATCAGGAAGGGGATGGTCCGTACGATATTCCCGATATAGTTCCCGAGCTGGCCGAACTGGTCACTGAGCCATGAGGCCACCTGCTCGGGAGGGACGGTCGAGTCTATTACCTCGAGGCGGAGTTCACGGACCCAGTCAAGGATGAGGGAGACGATCTGGACCAGGTATTCACGGTTTGCGTACAGCACCTCGACGCTGAAGATGAGGGCGGCAAGCAGTACGAAGAGCACAATGAGCGCGGTGAGGGATGCGGCCACCGCCGGTCTTGCTATCCTGCAGAGGCTCCGGTGGATCGGGAGGACGACAACGGCAAGCGAGGAACTGAGGATGAAGACCGAGAAGAGTGGCCAGAATGCGACCGTGGCCGCGATGATGATGCCCAGCACCAGGATAAAGGTAAAGAGATCGATCCGTGAGAGATTGTACGTCATCCCTGCTCAAATAGCATAGTGCAACGGTTACTGATAAACACTCTCTTTTCACGGATACGGGAATCAAACCGTGATTATTCCGCAAAATCCGCATTCTTGGATGTAAACATAAAAACCTTTATCCAATCCCTCCCGAAAAGTGATGTGCTGGAGTCTTTTAATGCTCTTTGAGATAGCCCGCATCTTAGCCGCGTCTCTGGTAAGCTGGATTCTCTTTGTCACAATTGATCTCATCTTCAAACTGCCCGAAAAAGGCGGGGTGAGCGGTGCAGAGGCCATCGGGAGAGCAATCGAGGAGGGAGGGGGTGCGCTCCATGGAGGCTACATGATGGGCAATATCGTCTGCTCGCCGGACGCCTCCGCAGGGACCATTCTTGCAGCGTGCGGGGTGTACATTGCAGGCATCCCGGGAGGCCTTGCTGCCGCCGTCCTTGTCTTCATCGGAAACCGCATCTGCCACGACCCGGGGTATGCCGGCACCACCGGGGCGGTGGCGGCCACCTTCGTGGTATCGGGCGCCACCCTGCTCGGCTTTTCCCCCGAGATGTTCATCGCAGGGATGGTGATCGCCATCCTCACCATCCAGGGAATCTCGCACCCGCATGCGAGCAGGCTGCTCGCCCGCCTCTGGGGGTGGAGGAGCTGATTGCACTCCTGCTCTGCGCCCTTGTGGGGCTGACCGCCGCGGTCCGCATCATCGCAGAGCGGCGATCGCTCCGCAGGCTCCCCTATCTCAATGTACTCGGGTTTGCCATCGCCGGATCGCTCACCCTCCTCCTCCCCCACCCGCTCACCATCGTCGCATCGGCCGCCTTTTTTGTGGGTTCCACCCTGGAGTCAAATGCCATTGCAAGTACCATCGCACGGAGGCACGGGCCCAGATGATCGAGCCTTTTTCTTACCTGTTCGGGGCGATCGCCCTCATTGGGGCTGCGGGAACCATGCTCCAGAAGGACCCGTTCGATAAGCTGATCAGCCTCGGGGTCCTCGCCGGGCTCCGGCGGCCGGGGCTCCGGGTTGGCTCCGAGCTCCCCGAGGTGACCCTGGTGGTCAGCGCCTACAACGAAGCGAACGT
>JAVVFN010000031.1:0-10793 GCA_032250645.1 Methanomicrobiaceae archaeon
CACTTGAACCATGAATGACGACTTCGGCAAAAGCGCCGCTCTCCACGTCGACATTCATGTCGAATTCAAACTGTTTGAGATCGGCAATTCCTGAAGGCGCACCAGTCCCATTACCACCAACGCTGGGACTCCCGGTACCATGTCCAGCGACGACCCGCGTACCGGTGGACCCCTGCCCGCCCGGTCGCAACCCACATCTCCCCCTCCCTCCTCTGGAGGTCGTTTATCGCAAGATTCTTCAGGAGCTGCTGGTCGTTGAAGGTGGTGTATCCCTGCGGGGTGAGGATCTGCAGGCCGTTTGAGTAGCCGATCCAGAGGTTGCCTTCTGCATCGAACTCGACCGTGCGGACAAAGTTCCCGAGCGGGCTTGCGGCGGGGTGTCCGGGATCGTGGTAGTACCGGGTCCACTCTCCGTCAAATTCGGAACGCCCGTGGTCGGTGGCAAAGATCACCGAACCCTCCGGACCGTTTATCATCTCGTTGATCCCGGTGGAGGAGATGGAGTCAGAGCCGGGAGAGAAGAGGACCGGCGTTCCTGCCGCAGATACCGGGGCTGCCAGGAGCAGGATGGAGAGGAGGATCAGATACCGGTGCACGTCCCATCAGTCCACTGGGCTGCCGTATCTCGCACCCTCGCCGCTCCCCCGGATCTTTTGTTCCAGGAGCCCCAGTACCTCCTCAAGTTCTGCTGAGAGATCACGGGCATTCACCTGTACGTCCTTCATCGCCCGGATGAGCGAGAGATCCTGCACGTGGACTTTCTTCTTTGATTCTGACCGGAGGATATCCATGATCTCCGAGTCCCCGTCGTCGGAGAAGTCGAGGTTGAGCTCCTGTGCGGAGGTGGCGGCAGGGGGCTCTTCCTCAACCGGTGCTGCGGTGATATCTGCCTCTTCCTCCTCTCCCAAGAGGGAGTCAGGATCCATCGCCTCGAGGGAAGAAGAAGTCTCTTCAGGATCCATATCAGAAAGATCGAGCCCGGATAACTCTTCAGGAGGGATTTTTTCCTCATCACCCTCCATACCCGGAAACGCGGCGTCCATCTCGAACGCAAATTCCTCTCCTGTGCCCGGCTCCGGCATCTGGCCAGCGGCAGCCTCCTCTTCGAACGAGGCGGCCCTCTCCTTTTCGTCGAGAGAGGCCGGTTCCAGGTCATCGTCAAACTCAAATGAGCCAAGCTCCGCAAGTTCCCGTTCAAATTCCGCCTTTGCCGAGGAAGGAGGGGGAGCTGCCGATTCGGTATCAGCACTGGCGGTCGCAAGCTCCTGATCGAGGGAGGAGACCGATTCCCTGATCGCCATCTCCAGCAGGGCATCGATCTCCCTGACCTTCTCCTCATCGACAGGCGATCGCTTGAAGAGCGAGAGGAACGAGAGCGCAGCCGCCGGGATTCGAATCCCGAACCCTGATCTTTTCTTCTTTCCGGGGATCTCTGCTCCCGCCTTCTTTGAGAACCGTGCACCGATCCGGTGCCGCAGCGCCGGGACAGGCCCGTTCTTCTTCTCTTCAGGTGCCGGAGCGGCCGGCGGCGTCTCTTTGGCACTGAGCAGGACCAGCATCATGGTGCCCATGGAGACGGTTCCGAGAAGGATGAGGGGCAGTGGCGCGTCCAGCAGCACCAGCGCGACCCCCACGAGGATCGTCCCCATCATCAGGATGATTCTTCTCCTTGTTTTCATGATCGTTCCATCTCCTAGAATACGGGTATCTGGAAGAACATCTCCACCACGAAGGGGGTAGCGATGAAGACGATCCCGGTCAGTGCGAAGAGCAGGCTCCCGAAGAAGTAATACATGTACCGGTCACCGCCCTTCACGAGCTTTCCTGCCACCACATTGGAGAGGGTGATCATGAAGATGGTGATGGCCACGTAGGTGGCGATCTTCTCCTCCGGGAAGTTTGTAAAGACCCCGATCGACCCCATGATGGAGCTTGCAGAAGAACCTGAAGAGCTGAGAGCGCCGCTCGTATCCCCAAAGCTGCTGTACACTTCTGTGATCGCCCGCGACATGGAGAGCAGGATCTGGTAGAGGAAGAGGTAGATAGAGACCATGGCGACATGCATCGGGACCATCAGGACGATAAACCCCGTGGAGAGCATCTCACGCTTCTTCCGGAGGAGTACCTGTTCCAGCAACGAAGACCCGACGATCTTCCCGATCTCTGCCGGAGAACCACCAAGGGCGACCGAGTCCCGGAAGATGTTGAGGTACTTGGCGATGAGGTTGCTCCCGGAGTCACCGATAAATCTGTTCCATACCATCCGGTCATCGAGGCCGAGGTTGAGCTTGGTGTAGACCCCGTCGATGTCGGGGCCGAGGATGTCAAGGGATTTACGGTCCACCTCAGAGAGTGCATACGCGGTGGTCAGTCCCTTTCCCCCCATGATCGAGCCAAGCCCACGGATGAACGTGGAGAAGTCCTCGTCCCGCCGGATGATGTTGAGGTCGTCCTTGAATCCTATGATCCCGAGAGGCGCAAGGAGGATGCTCACCAGCAGTGCGGCGAACCCGGGGTTCACTCCGATGGCCAGCATGATGATGCCTGCGATGACGGCGATGGGAACGAGGAAGCGCTCCAGCCTGATCACGATGCCCTGTTCGTAGGAGCAGGCGTCCTTCATCCCGTGCGTCCTCTGGTCCTCGGGGATGGAACGGTACATGGTGAAGAGGCCGAAGAAGGCGATCATGATGATGATCATGTACGAGAGGTTGAGGGTCGAATCAATGTCTGTGGGAGCATAGATCGCGACCGAGACCATGATGATGATACCCACAATGGTCCCGGAGAGCATCATGGCGATGTAGGCGTCTCCCCATTTCTTGAGCATCTCAAACCCCTGTTCAAAGGTATTACGGTACACGCTCCTGATGGTGGAGAGCTCGAGCCGGAGGAAGTCCTCATCCGGCACGCCGGAATCGATACTGTTGCCATACCGGTTGAACATGCTCCTGAGCATCTCGCTCCGCACGCGTTCAGCCACCAGCTTGAGCCCCTCGGCATAGCTGTACCCCCAGCGCTTGACAAAGAGCTCCACCTTCTCGACGTATTTTGAGGGGGTATACTCCTTCCTCGACGCAGTATAGGCGAAGATCTCTGGGCGCGAGACCTGGGAGGTGGTGATCGACGCCATGTAGGTGATCATGAAGAGGATATCCCCGCCCATCCGCTTGTTCTCCTTGAGGACCCCGATCCATTCCTTCAGTGCCCGGATGTGGCCGGCAAACGGGATCTCGCCCCCGCCCCTGTTCTTTAGCGAATCGGTGATATGCTCAAACATGGTTTCCTAGACCTCGATCTTCAGGAGCCCCTGCTTCTTGATCTTGGTGATCATGTGGAAGAGGTCCCAGAACCCTGTGTATCCTGCCTTGTGGAGCCGCTCCAGGATCCGGGCCCTCTTCTCCACCTCGCCGTAGATCTCGCTCTTCCGGTTCTCGGGGATACCGAGCATGGTGGCGATCTTGTTCTCGAGAAGGTAGCTGCTCCCCCGCCCGGTGAAATGGAAGGTGTCGGTGACCGGGTCCCAGCCGAACATCTGCACGAAGGAGAACCCCTCGGTCTCGGGGTTGAACCCGACGAGCTCGTTCACGCTCAGCATTCTCCGAACCATCGATCCATCCGGTCGCCGTACGGCGCTCTGGATGATGACGATGTTGAGGTTGTCCACGTAGGTCTTGGGGATGTTGATGGGTTCGCTGCAGAGACGCTGGATCAGCTTCTCCACCGATGCCGCGTGGAAGGTGCTCATCACCGGGTGGCCGGTCTGCATGGCGCCGAAGGCCACCGAGCCCTCCGCACCCCTGATCTCGCCCACGAGGATCTGGTTCGGGCGCTGGCGGAGTGCGGCCTTGAGGAGGTCGAACATGGTCACGTCCGCTCCTTCGCCTTCTCCCTTCCCCTTACCTTTCGAGACCTCCCGGCTCCAGTTCTTGTGGGGCACGACGAGTTCGGGGGTGTCCTCGATGGTCACGATCTTGTTCTCAGGCGGGATGAAGGTGGTAATGGCATTGAGGCTGGTGGTCTTTCCGCTCGCGGTCTCGCCGCTCATGAAGAGCGACATTCCGAACTCGATGCAGATCCAGAGGTACGCAGCGAGCATGTAGTCGGTGGTCTTCCATTCGATGAGCTGGAGGATGCTTGCAGGCTCCTCCGAGACCTTCCTGATGGTGAAGTTGCTGCCGTGCTTGCTGATCTCTGTCCCGTACACGATGTTGATACGGGACCCGTCGAGGAGCGTGGCGTCCACGATGGGGTTTCTGTAGGTGAGCGGACGCTTGATCCGCTCGGCCATGCGGATCACGAAGTCGTCGATCTCCTTGGAGTCGTGGAACTCGATGGCGGACTTGAGGCCCTTGAAGATCTTGTGCTCGATGAAGATCGGGCCGACGCCGTCACAGGTGATGTCCTCGATATAGGGGTCGTCGAGGAAGGGTTTGAGGATCCCCATCTCCACCTTGTTCCGTATGATGAGGTACTCGAGCGACCGGTATTCCGGTGGCGTGAGGATGATGCGGCCGTCGGGAAGCTGTTTTATATCGTAGATCTCCTGCTCCTTCTCTGACTTCTTCTTGGCGGTAAAATCGGTCTGCAGGAATTTGACCAGCCGTTCCTTGACCGAGGCGTTCGGTACCACCTCCTCGCCTGAGAGGAGTTCTACCGATTCCCCGGGCTTCGGGACGTAGATGATCTCCGCGATGATCTTTTTTAGCACCTCGATCCGCTCTTTATCGGTGACCGGGTCCTTCTCCAGCGCATCGATCATGTCCACGAGCCGCTTTTCCACGAGGGGCAGGCAGTCCTTGACACTGTGCAGGAAGGATGGTTCAATGGGGATGTAATAGTTGCGGACGTCGTTTGCGTCAGGGAAGATATGGATATAGGTCATCTCGTTGACCGGGTAGATGAGATTCGGGCTTTCCAGGGACTTGAGGTCCCGGCGGAGCTCGGAGAAGAAGAGCGGGATGCCGAAGGTATTGACCGGGAACATGTGGAGGTACTCGAGCAGGTGGGGGCTGCTTGCGACGTACTCCTTTGCATTCGCCGGGAGCATGCGGTAGAGTGCGCAGGACTCGATGTTGCCGTAGCAGTCGTTCCCCTCGTCGATGACCTCTGGAGAGAAGGGGAGGTTGATGGTTGCGACCAGTGAACTCATATACTTACACCTTTGCCATCGAGATCGGGATGACCTTCATGCCGTACCCGGGGTGCACCTCGAAGGAGACCACGTTGCCGGTGGTCTTCCTCGCGCCCCGGACCTTGACCGCCTCCATGACCATCACGTATTTGTCGCCTACGAGGGCCTTTTTCATGAGGAGGTGGGCGTCGCAGATGGACCGCAGGCGGACCAGCGTCTCTTCCTCATAAGAGTAGGTATGGAGGGTGATGAGAATCGTCCTGCCCTCGTCCACGAGGCTCTTGCAGCTCGTGAGGAAGGAGAGGACGTCATGGTGCGAGGCGAACTCGGTGAGGAGAGTGAGCGAGTCAATCACCACCACCTGGGAAGGGCTCTTTTTGATATGGTCAACAGTTCGCTGGAGCAGTGCCTTCATCTCCTCCCCGGTCCAGAAGAGCCCCGAGGTATGCAGGGGAAAGAGCCTGAGATATCCCCATGCAAAATAATCGGAGATGTCCAGGTTCATCGATTCCATCTGGGAGAGAAAACTCCGTGGGGTGTTCTCAGAGCTGTAGATATCCACCGAAAGGCCTGCTTTCATCGCGCCCCAGATGATCTGCTGGGAGATGACGCTCTTCCCTGTATCGTTCTCTCCCTCGATGAGGGTGAGGGACCCGAGCGGGAGGCCGTCGGCGAGCCTGCGGTCGATCTCGGGGTTTCCTGTGGAGAGGCCCTGCCGGTCAGATTCCCCGTAAAGGCCATTGGCACCTGCAGCTGTCCCTGTCATCATATCCCTCAAATGTAGCTCGAATCGTAGACCCCGTTCGGGGTGATCACCTTCACCCAGAAGGGGGAGTCCGGCGATACATACCGGACCGAGATATTCATCACCTCATCGGGATCGAGCGCCCCCGGATGGACCTGGTCCGGGATGATCTCCACGACAGACCATGTCCCCGACCCGCTGCCCGACGGGTAGTAGACCGGCTCTGCGCGAGAGATCAGCAGGACGTCCATGTGGGCGAGGTCGGTGATGGTCTCGCTCCCGGTGTTCTCGACCAGCACGTACAGCTCTGGATTCGTGTCAGAGAGCGCGGTCCCCGTGATGGAGATAGAGGTGTGTATCCTCGTCTCCTGACGGTCCACCTTGTCATCCTGGGCAAGGGAGACGACCTGTGCGGTGGCCAGGGTGCCGCCCACGATGACATAGGCGGTGATGAGGAGGAGGACGAGGGCAATCGCCGTTGCCACCAGCGCCGCACTTCCCATTTCTACTCACCTGCCGTGAACTCCGCAGACCGCATGACCCCGCCCGGGAGGACGAGGTGGAAGTAGACGACCTCTCCCCTTGCCGGGATTTTGCTGCTCATGCAGTCGATCCGGATGGTCTCCCCATCGTCCCAGTAGCCGTTGGCATCCTCGAGGATCTGGTAGTTCCAGTCGTTCCCGTCCGGGCCTCCGGCATCGAAGCTGAGACGATCGAAGTCCCCGGGGCTTCCGATGAAAAGGTCGGCGTTCTCGATATCGGTATCGGCGATTCGGATCGATCCGACGTTCTTGATCCAGACCTTGGCGCTCTGGCTCCCGGCACTCGCAAAGGTATTGATGATCCGGACATCGGTGCGGAGGCGTTCGTCTGCCTCGGCCGATGACTTGGTGAAGGTGCTGGTCGCGGTGAAGATAATCGGGAAGAAGGCGTTCACCAGCACGGCTGCCGCTATGATCGCGGTGATGAGGAATATTGCCGTGGTGAAGCTGTCGCTTGCCATTCTAGATCCGGTCCAGCATATCTGCCCAGTGTTCTTCTGTCCTCTTCTCCCTGCCAGTCATATCGCTCGCCTCTCCGGGGCGTTTCTTCTGCTCCATGAGCACCTCGATCATGTCAGAGTCCAGCGAGGAGTCGGAAGGGTCGAGGATCCTGTTCAGCCCGTAGAGCTCGGTGACGAATTCATCTGATCCTATCTCGTGGGACTCGCCGATGGATTCGGGCATGAGACGGGCGATCTCCTTGACCTGGGCGCAGGCATCGGGCGAGATATATCCCATAACCCGGTATGAATCCAGCATGATCTCGAGGCGGTCATGGCCGTATTTCTTCACGGTGCGGCTTGTCCAGTCAAAGAGGCGGTGCACCTTCTGGAGGCGGAGCTTGTCCCTCGCAGGCTCTTCGCGTTTCGCCCTCTCGCCAAGCTTCTGCTGCAGGGCGAGGAGGAGCCGCTCGTCTGAGGTTGATTCAGCCCGCATCTCGGCTGCTGGTACCGGGGGAAGGGGTTGTGGGAGATACGGTACCTGCATTACCGGCGGGGCCTGCGGAAGGGGTGCGGGCTCCTGCGGTGGCGACGCGGGGAGCGGGGCCTCTGTCCTCTTCTCCCCTTCCTCCCTCCTCTGTGGTGTCGGCTGCTCCCTGGGAACATACACGGGATTTTCCAGCTCGTTCACCCGTTCCCGTATGTCGATGAGGAGCTTCTTGATCGATTTCTTGATCAGCTCCACCTCTTCCTGCAGCTGCTGCATCCTGACTTCCGGGTCGTCTGCGGAAGCGGTGCTGATCATTTGGTCCACCTGCGCCTCGTTGATCGCCATGGTCAATAATGATGTTATTATCTAAGGTTTAAAAACATTGTGGTGTTTGGCCGGGCTGCTAAAACCATATTTTATCAAATAAATCTCCATTTTAAAGAAAAATCTGGCGTTTTTTGTTAAAAGACTAAACTAATTGTCATGCACTATTGATAATCACTAAAGGATATCGAATAAAAAAATGCGCGAAAAAAATAGTTAGAGAAGGATGTTCACTTTTGAGATCTTTGCCGGTCCCTCACGGGAGATCGGGAGGACTGCTCCTACCGAAGGCCGGACTTCCAGCGTGAACTCCTCGTTTGTCTCGAGCAGGTTGTCGCTGGGCAGTGCAACAAGCAACGTGAACTGTTCATTGCTCTCCAGCAACGGATCTGTTCCATCCACGTTGAGCATCTCCATGATACCCCAGTTCCCAGCGGTAAGGTTTGTATCGACAGGTGTCACGGATGCTCCGACACTGGAATCCTTTGCAATGGTGGTAATCCCGGTCGGCGTCTGCCATGTAATGGTAACTGCCTGGAAGTCCATTGGCGTGTCACCAGCCGTAAGGCCCACTGTGAACTGGATAAATTCAATTGCTTCTGGAGTGCTAGCAGTTTCATTAAGTCCATACACGTGCCCCAGCACCTCGATGGACGAACTCGCCTGCTCAACCCCTGTGTACACCGTCTCCTGGGTCTTCTGGGTGGTGAAGAATCCTGCACCAAGTACCACATAGGAGAAGACGGCTGCAACGACCACAAACGCGATAAGCACGATTGCGGCCTCAAGGCCCGTAAATGCGTCTTCATTCAATTTTTGCATTGCAATGCCTCCTTAGAGAGAATACTGGCGCGAACCAGTATTCATGATAACTCGTTTACGCAACTTATTTATATACTTTCTTATTCATTTCGATACTTTCTGCAAGGTAGAGGGAAAAATAATCATGAAATACTCCAATATCGGTCATTAATGCGAGAAATCAGCCCCATATATGGTTTATCGCTGTTGATTATCGCTAAAACACATGTTTTTGTGTGACGCGCCGAAAACACCTCCATGTTCTTATACTTTCAACACGCCACCTTCCTTGTATGGAGCGGCAGGACATCGCCTTCCTCGTCATCGCTATCATCGTCGTGATGGTGGTGGCCCTGATCATAAAACCGGTGATGAGCGGAGAGGAGATCCCGTTCTTACCGGACGGGGCAGATCCTGTCGAAACACCGGCTGTTCCCACCCCGCGTCCCCCTACGCCGATTCCTGTCACGTCAACCCCGGTACCAACAGAGACCCCACGGTGGGACGGGAAGGTCCAGAACGTCGGGTTTGTCGATCCCTCGTCCTACCGGATCAACCTCTCCGAGCACCAGCCCTCGGAGACAGGCCAGCCCGTCACCCTCCCCCCCGACAACAGGATGACCACCTTTGCCGTCATCGAGGGGAGGTGGAGCGGAACCACCGAGATCATCACCATCCCCTATCCATACTGGGAACTCCGGTATACTGCCGAGCCCCTCACCGATCCCGGGTACGTCTATCCCAGCATCAATATCCAGGTGATGGACGCTACCGATCCCAACCGGTTTGTCCGGATCTTAAACCCGGGCATCCTCGACCCCCGGGGATGGGAGGAGAACGACCCGAGGCCATGGGAGGAGCGGTTCTTCGAGGGCGAGCGGAACTACTATTTTGTCATCACTGCCCGGTTCCTCAAGTCCTACCGGATCGAGATCATGATCCCCGAGCGGTATTCAGGCACCTGATCTCCAGTGGACCGCGATAAACTCCCGGATGAGCCTTGCCGCGACCGCGGCGGTCTGGCCGGCATCAAAAGGAGCCACCTCCACATAGTCAAAGGCCGATGCAGAGGGGCCGATCTTCCGGATCACCTCCCGTATATCGAGCGGGGAGAGCCCGAAGGGCTCCGGAGTCCCCACACCGGGCGCAAGGCAGCAGTCGATCACGTCGGCATCGATGGAGAGGTAGACCCTTTTACCGGCGATTTTTCCAGCAACCTCTGTGAGCACTGCATCGATCCCGATCTTTCGGACCTCTTCCGCCGAATACAGGTGATGTTCTTTCGCGATGGCGTACTCCTCCCGGGTCCCGCTCCGCGCCCCGATGATGAAGATCTCGCCAGCCCCTTCCTCCAGTACCCTCCGGGTGATGCAGGCATGGTTGTAGGGCGTGTTGCCGTACTCCTCGCGGAGATCGAGGTGGGCATCGCAGACCACGTAGCAGTCCGGCATGACCGCCTTCACCGCACCGAGGGTGACCGAGTGCTCACCTCCGAGCATGAGGGGGATCTTCCCGTCGCGGTGGAGGGACCTGACCAGCTCCTCCACCTGCAGAACCACGTCGCCTGGGAGGCAGAGGGGTTCGACGTCCCCGATATCAGCCACGGGCACTTCTGCAAGATCCACCCCCGTATCAGCAGAGTAGGTCTCAAAATTATACGAAAACTCGCGTATAGCCCGCGGTCCCCGGCGGGTCCCGGCCCTGAAAGAGGTGGTGCCATCATAGGGCACCCCGAAGATCACGTACCGTGCAGACTCATATGCGGTGTCGGCATCGGCAAAAGAGAAGGGATGGAGCCCGTTCATTTTCAGTCAAGTTTTCGTTTGCCCATCGATGAGATGTAAGGGATCTCCTTGCCCGGTTCAAGCTCTGCGAGTTTCTCGCTTGAGACTTCCATCTCGAACATCTCGAAGTCCTTGACGTCCATCAGCTGCACCACGTTTCCGGAGATGGAGATCACCTGTGCGGTCTTCCGCTCAACCATGGGCACATACGTCCTTGCAGTCACCGGGCTTACGATGGATCGTTTCACCCCGTCAAAAATCCCCACCACGTCCACGCGTGCCTTGGCTGCCCCGTGCTTCCCGGGCTTGGATATTGATATCGAAAGGATCCTGCAGGGTTCGTCATCAACAATAACGTAACGCCCTTCTTTGAGCTTTCCAACGTCTGTCTGCTCCTTCATCGTCTCACTCGTTCTCTGATAAGGTATCTCAATTACCTTAAATAAATACCACACATATTCGATGTAAAGGAGAATTCAATGGAGTTCATTGATTCCTGCGGGGAGATGGCGGCACTGGTGAAAGAAGCCATC
>JAVVFN010000032.1:0-10743 GCA_032250645.1 Methanomicrobiaceae archaeon
AAAGACCCTGCCCGGCCCCCGGAGTAGAGTCAGGAAGATCCCTTCGCCGGAGAAGAGGATGCTCCGGACACCGCCCGCAAGGGCGATATCGTAGTCGACCCCTTCCTCAAACCCGACGACAAGCCCGGTGGATACACGCAGTTCTTCCCCTTCTGAAAGCGCCACCTCAGTTACGTCCCCGCAGGCGTGGATAAAGGCCCTCCCGGTGCCGCTCAAACGTTCAAGAATGAACCCCTCTCCCCCGAAGAAGCCTGCCCCGAGCCTTCTGGAGAACGCGACATCAAACTCGATCCCCTTTTCAGCGCAGAGAAAGGCGTCCTTCTGGACCACGTAGTTTTTTCCATTGAGAGAGAGGGGGACGATCTTGCCGGGGACCCTGCCCGCAAATGCCACGCTTGCCTGCCCTTTTCCCGAAGAAAATTCGGTCACGAAGAAGGACTCGCCGGTCACCACACGCTTAATCCCGCCAAAGAGCCCTCCCTGCATCTCCGGCTTCATCGTCATGCCGCCGGACATGTACACCATCGCGCCAGCCTCGCCATAGACCTTCTCTCCTTCCTCAAGAGAGAGGATCACCATCTGGAGATTGTCTCCTTCAATCACGAACTCCATGGAACAGTCACATCCCTCGCAGGGGTTGTATCATGGCAATCGGACGGACCACCCGGCACTGTAGCGGGATCCGCACTCCGGGCAGATGAAGACGGCTTCATATTCTTCCCTCTCCTTTTTCACCAGGGAGAGGTGAAATCCGCGGTTGTAGCCGCAATGCGGGCAGATCCTGATTTCTTCGCCGAGGGTGAAAATCGGCTGAATCTCTTTTGATACAGTCATACCGATCAACCATGATCTTGGTATATTAAAATTGTCACCCGAGGGGGAAATGCTTATGCGTCAGTGCACCCTAGTAACGCCCCAGAGGGGTGGGAAATGGTTGAGATAGAGCAGATACCCATCGAACTCCGATGGCGGCTTGCAGCGAGAACGCTCTCAGTGCTTCCCCTTGTCTACAACCAGGCGCTGCGCGAGAAGTTGGGGGAGGAGTACGACATGATCGAGCAGCAGGTTCTGGGCACGGTGGCAAGGGACTCCCGTGCGCTTGCAGCCGCATTCCAGATTCCCCTCCATGGGCCGCGCTCGCTCGCCGAGATTATCGGGGTGACCAATGCAATCCTCTTTGGTCCCGGGTTTGCGATCGAATCAGATGAAGGCCCGGAGGAGGTGGTACTGCGGATGACATCCTGCCCCATGATCGGCGTCGCCAGGGAGATCGGCCTTGAGCCCTCGAGGGCCTACCCCGCATGCACCGCGTTTCACTCATCCCTGATAGAAAGCCTGAACCCCGAATTCCGGCTCATCCAGAGGAAAGCGATCTGCAAAGGAGATGCCTACTGCGAGATGGTGATTGAGCGAAAAGATCGTCAGAAGTTTGAATGACAGAACGGTCTACCCTTGACAGCATCGATCATGAGAACCGGTGGCGGATTTCCGCCCGCATACTTGCCACGCTGCCGCTCGCATATAACTGGGTATTCCGCGATACGCTGGGCGATGCATATCCCCACCTCGAATCAGTCATTTTCAAGGAGGTTGCACGTGACGCGCTCAACCAGATCGAGCACTTCACCTCGAGGCCTCACACACCGGAAGAGATGGCAGACGCGCTCTTCACTGTCACCACGATCCTCTTCGGCCCCTCCCTTCAGGGAAGAGCCGTCTTTCATTCAGAGGAGACGATCACGGTGGAAATCAACTCCTGCCCGCTCGTTATGACCGCCAAATCATTAAAGATCGAGATGGAGCGGGCATTCACCGTATGCAACGCCTACAGCCGCGCCCTTGTAGAGCGGCTCAATCCGGACTTCACTATCGAGAACCGGCATGCGATCTGCCTCGGGAGAAAGACCTGCGAGTTTGTCATTGGACGGCCAGGGACGATCGAAGGGGAACCGGCAGGTTTATCTCCAAATGAGTAAAAATTAATACTTTAATGGATATTAAGATACTTCAATGTACAGATATTCATATCCCGGGCGACCAGCCACGCTGGCGTCCATCATCTCTTTTTACCATGACCTGATCCCGTCATCCGGGGTCTGACCTGATTGTCTGATCGAAAACGAATGGAGTCATTACATGAAATCAAAAGATATTGCCATAGTAGGCATCCTGCTTGCAGTTGGAGCAATCCTGCGCTATTTCCTGGCCATGCTCCACACCCCGCTCACCCCGAACATGGTGATCGCGTTCTATTGCCTTGCGATTATACTGACGCAACCGAAGGTCCACGAGGCACTCGGCATCGGCATCGTTGCCGGGATCCTATCGATGCTGATCTCGAGCTCGATCTTCCCGCCAGCAAACCTGGTGAGTGAGTCGCTCGGGGCACTTGTCTGCTTCGGCCTTTATGCGGGGCTGCGGAACGTGACGAAACTGGCACCGACCGCATCGACCTTCCTGACCACGCTTGTCAGCGGGTTTTCATTTGCCGCGGTGGCCATCATCTTTGTCAGCGGCACCATCCTTGCCAAGTACCAGGGGGACATCATGGGCTTTGTCGCGGTCTTCGTCCCGATCGTGGTCATCACGGCCGTCTTCAATGCCGCCATTGTGCAGATCCTCTACTTCCCGGCCAGCCGGGCATTGATGCGGGGAGGGGTATGATCACGCTCGAGAATGTCAGCTATGCGTACCCGCAGACGGACCGGGATGCCATCAGCGGGATCTCGCTCTCTCTTGCGGGCGGGGAGTGCGTCCTTGTGACCGGCCACTCTGGTTCAGGCAAGACCACGCTCTGCCTTGCTGCAGCCGGCATTCTCGAGCATGAATACGGGGGGAAAAAATCCGGCAACGTGAGGGTTGACGGCAGGGACGTGAAAGACTACCGTGATCTTTCCGACCTCTCCACGCACGTGGGGATCCTCTTTGATGACCCGGACTCCCAGCTCCTCTTTACCACAGTCGAAGAGGAGATCCTGTCCACGCTCGAACGGCGGGGCCTCCCTCCCGAAGAGGTGAAAAGGAGGCTTGCGAGGGTGCTGGCGGTTACCGGGCTCGAAGGACTGAAAGACCGGCCGCCCCACGCCCTCTCCGGAGGCCAGAAGCAGCGGGTGGTGCTCGCCACCACCCTCGCGCTCTCCACCGATGTCATCATCCTCGATGAGCCGACCTCCGAGCTCGATGAGGAGGGGACCGGGAGCATCGTCAGGCTCCTTGAAGAGCTGAAAGCCGAAGGAAAGGCCATCCTCCTCATCGAGCAGAAATTTGCAAAGATGGCCGACCTCGTTGACCGGATCGTGATCCTCGAGAACGGGCGGGTCCGCATCGAAGGATCCTGCGATGCGGTCCTCGAAGACGAGCAGGCACAAAGAACCCTCCTCCCAGACTTTTCGGGGATGCGGGCCATAGGGGGCGCAGGGGATGGCGATACTCCCCTCATCGAGGTCCGCAACCTCTCCTTTTCCTACGGGCTGGGAGATGCGATCTCCGAAATCGATCTCTCCATCGCCCCGGGCGAATTTCTGGCTATCGTGGGGGAGAACGGTTCAGGGAAGACCACGCTTATCCGGCACTTCATCGGCCTGCTTCGCCCCGGGAAGGGCTCGGTCATGGTGGACGGGAAGGATGCGGCGCATACACCTATCGCCGAGCTTGCCCGTTCAGTCGGGCTGGTCTTCCAGAACCCGGACCATATGTTCTTTGCCGATTCCGTATTCGAAGAGGTGGCATTCGGTGTTGACAACCTCGGGATCCCGGACCGTGAGAAGGCAGTCATGGACCCCCTTTCGCTGGTGGGGCTGAAAGAGGCCCGCGAACAGTATCCCCGGTGGCTCTCGAGGGGCGAGAGGCAGAGGCTGGCCATCGCCTGCGTGCTCGCGATGAAGCCGCCGATACTGGTCCTCGACGAACCGACCACCGGGCTCGACGGGGAAGAGTCACGAGAGATCATGGAGATCTTAACACAGCTCCAGAGAATGGGGCACACCATCATCATGGTCACGCACAGTCGAGAGGTTGCCGGATGTGCGGATCGGGTGATCCGCATGGAGAAAGGAAAGATCGTCTCAGATACCAGGGCGGAGGTGTTCCATGGCTGAGATCCTCCAGTATGTGCCGGGAAACGGGATCTTCCACCGCCTCCACCCTGCCACCAAGGTCCTCTTCATCGTCCTCGTGAGCGTGGTGACCATCCTTACGGCTTCGATCCCCGTGCTCTTCGGCATCCTCCTCTTTATCTTCCTGCTTGCACAGGTGGGCCATTTGCTCCGGCCTGTCATCCAGCAGATGGTACTGATCATGGTGATGAGCGTTGTGATCTACCTTGTCACCATCCTGACCCTACCGGAAGGTCCTGTCCTCTTCTCCCTGGTGCCGTCCTTCATCCCGTTCATCGGCGGGTCGATCCCGGTCACGGCCGGGGCCCTCACCGTCGGGACGGTGCTCACCCTCCGCTTCGCCATCCTGATCTCCGCATTCCAGCTCTTTGTCATCTCCACCCAACCCCGGGATCTTGTACATACCATGGAACGGGCCCGGATCCCGGTGGACTATACGCTCATGTTTCTCATCGCTCTGCGGTTCATCCCCACCCTCCAGATCGAGGGCATGCGGATCCACGAAGCGCAGCTGGCGAGGGGATTTGATCCCGGGAGCGGGGTGCGGGGAAGGGTCCGGGCACTGATGCCGCTCCTCATCCCGATCGTCACCAACGGGCTTGGACGGGCCCATACCCTCGGGCTCACCATCGAGATGAGGGGCTACCGGAACCGTCGCCAGACACCAGGGCTGCACAGAAAAGCAGGATTAATCGATTATGGGATGGCCGGGATGATCGGTGCCGCAGCCCTGCTATTTTTCATCCTTGGATAGGTCCTCAACCGCTTCGTCAGAGCTCTCCTGCACCATTCTTGCGTCCCGGAGCTCCTCAAGGAGCCTCTCTTTCCATCTCTCATCGAGCGGGATATAGAGGATGCCATCGACATCAGAGGGACGTTCGAAGATCTCCTCCGAGAGCACACGGACCTTCGCCCGCCCCATGCTCCCGATGAAGTACCCGAGTTCAAAGAGTTCGTTCTCTCTCGCCCGCCGCTTCTTCATCTCGACCCGTTCCTTCGCGACGCGGTACCTGGCCATCTCGCTCTTCTTCGCAGTCCCGAAATTGGATGGTTCGATGGCAGTAACGGGTGCGGGTTTTCCGATCTCGTCCCCGGTGAGAAAGACCAGCGCAAAGGCAGACTGCTGCGAATATGATTCGAAGCGGTCGATAAGGGTCTCCTCCGCACCATGGCTCTTCTCGATGAGTACCGGCTCGAGTTTGAGGGACTGCAGGTATAAGATGACCTGATCACGCAGTTTCTCGTTCTGGCCGTTGATGATCAGGACCTTCCGGTTGGGCGATTCCTCCTCTTCCTCCCTTCCGGGCAAAAGCCCCATCTCCAGCTGCTCGATGAACCCTGAAAGAAGGCTGTGCGATCCTTCGAGGAAAAAAAAGCCAGGGTATGAACTGTTCTTCGGGATGAAGTTCTTTGCCTGCAGGAAGAGCTGCACATTCCTGCTCGCTTCGCTGAACGTGCGTACGAGAATTTCCAGTGTGGTGTTTCGCCAGCTGAGTGCCTGGATCCAGGTCACACTGGACCTCTGCCCGCGGAGGAGCCGCTTGGCTTTTTCACTCTGTTTTTTCAGAAGTGGGAGGGCTTCCTCCGGGGACAATGGATCCGATATCATTGTCGGTACCCCTGTTGGGTTTCATCTGATAATAACTTTCACATTCTTCAGTATTCGTCGGTTTTTCCGTATATCTCTCCAGAATCAGTCGGATTTAATATCCGCATTTCAGGCTGGACGGAGAGGGTAGGGTTAGCGTGTACACTAGTTTTATCACAGGGGAGCACCACGTTATTTTTTATATGCGCGAGCAGATATTCACCTCGCCCTGGGTGCGGATCGCGGACGCAACCTACTGCTTCCATGACAATCTCCCCCAGACCGGTGAATTCGGCGTATATGAACTGGGTGTCGGCAACAATGAAGAGCATGTCAAGGCGGTATACGTCGGGCAGGGCGAACTCTATTTCCGCCTCTACAACCACGCCATCAACCACTCCCCGAAAAGGGTGACGGACTGCATCCAGTATTACCTCGACGCGGGGTTCAGCCTCTTCTGCCGGTACAAGATATGCTGGGCAGATGAGGCCCGCGCCCTTGAAAAGGCACTGAAAAACCAGTATCTCTACGACTGTACCTCGTTCTGAAGTGGAGAAAGATATTTATCCTCACGTTTTATCCTGATAGATATATGGAAACTGAACGGATCATCTCCGCGATTCAATACCTCCTGATGATCGCCATCTTCCTTGCGTTATCCTACTATGCCTACAGTACCTTTGTGTGAGCCTCTCCCGGGGCATGAAAAAGATATTTTTTTCTGGATTAATGAGAAGAGCGTGATTTTGCTCCGATTCCCGGGACCCGGACCAGCTTTGGAGAACGCCGGAGTGCCGAGCGTATCTCCCTTTTGACCCGCTCAGGCCTCCTCCTCACCCTCTGGGCAAGCTGGGATCGTGTGATCGCCGGGGGGGTACCATGTGCCCGGGCATGGCATCTCCTGCAAAGGATGACGATATTCCCCGGGACGACGGTATCGGCCGGTCCGATATCGCTGATGGTGTGAATTTCAAGTGAGTGAAGGGGATATCTCTGTCCGTCAAATTCGCACCTTCCGCCGACGGCATGTTTCAGCTCATGCCGGTTCTTCTGTCCGAGGGACTCGATGAGTCTCCGGACGCGGGAAACGATCGCCCGGGCACCACGCATGATCTGTGGTTGGCGGGAAAATTTAATATCATTTGGAGATGTGCCGGGCAAAGACTCAAGATTCTCCTATTGCGCTTCTGAATCTGTCACCAATCATGTATGCTATCCTTCAACATAAGAAATGCATATACAATGCTGGTTATCCAAAATAAAAGCCCAATAATGAACAACGCCATATTCTTAGTCATCCAGAGATAGGCAAATCCACAAGTGGTGATAATCAACCCTATGGCTTTCAGTGAATATACTTTCCTTAGCTTCGGAGCTGACGGAATGAAGACCATACCAGTTGTTTTCCATTACACTTGTGGCATTTGATCATCACCTTTGGCTTATCTGGCCGCAGGCGTGCAAACTCAATGCCACTTCCGTGGCAATTCCTGCATATTGACAATCGCTCATAATATCCCGTGTGGACGTGACCAATTCCAATATCGATGTGAAATCCCAGGATTTGTTTATTTATCCTCATGCCTCTGACCTCACTCTCTCCTTCCATTTTTAACGCATAAATTCCCTGAATTTGAGGTGATAAGAATTAATAATGTTCCACCAAAATAAAAATATATTTACATTATTTATATTTTGTGCTTAAATGAATTTTTCCGGAGAAGAAGCAGATATCACATCCCCTCCATCCCTCACAGCCTGATGGTTGTGTCTCATTCGAGCCCTGATGACCAGAACCACAACCTCACAAAAAGGAGCAAAATAAGAATGGGCTCGTTGAGATTCGAACTCAAGATCTCCGCCGTGTCAAGGCGACGTCATAACCAGCTAGACCACGAGCCCATGCAATTTCTGCGTTTTATAAAGTGAACTGCCATCTATAAAATTGTATCTTTTTCGCTGTTTGATGCGGGAAATCTGCGGAATTTTGCGGAAAAAGAGGATTTGATTTTCCTCCCGATCCGGGGATCAGATGTGCGCGTACTTCGCGGTGAAGACGCCCTTTGATGCCTGCATGCGCTCCATCGCCTCAGATGGCACCTCGGAGTCCACATTGAGCACCATGATCGCCTCTTCTCCGGGACGGTTCCTCCCCACCTGCATCCCGGCGATATTAATCTCGCACTCTCCAAGGATGGTGGCGAACCGCCCGATCACCCCGGGGACATCCAGGTGCCGTGAGATCACCACGTGGCCGCCGGGTGCAAGGTCGGTGCTGTACTCCCCGATGCCGACGATGCGGAGCTTTGACGGCCCTGATACGTTCCCGCTCACCGATTCGGTCATTTTGTCGGTCTTCGCCCGCATGGTGATGAGGTTGGTGAATCCGCGTGACTCCTCGGTGATGCTCTCGCTCACCTTGATCCCCCGGTCGGTTGCCACGAACTCTGCATTGACGATATTGACCGGGCTCTGGAGGATGGTGTCAAGGAGCCCCTTGAGGGCGATCCTTGTAATGTATTTGGTGTGCGGACCGAAATCGACGGCCTTGCCGGCGTACTCGATCTCGATCTCCTCAAGGTGCCCCTCGATGAGCTGGATGAGAAGCTTGCCCATCTTGCTTGCAAGCGTCGCAAAGGGCTCGATCCGTTCCATCGCCTCCGGGGGGATCATCGGCGCATTGACCACGTACTTTGCAGCCCCTCCCCCCAGCACTTCGAGGCACTCCTTTGCCACCGTGACGGCGACGTTCTGCTGTGCCTCGACCGTGCTCGCTCCCAGGTGCGGGGTTGCGATCACCGCATCAAGGGCGAGGATCTCTGAATGCGTCGGGGGTTCCTCCTCGAAGACATCGAGCGCCGCCCCCGCCACTTTCCCGCTCCTTATGGCCTCTGCAAGGGCATGCTCATCGATGATCCCTCCACGGGCCACATTGATGATCCGCACCCCGTCCTTCATGGTGGCGATGGTCTCCCTGTTGATGAGATGGCGGGTCTCCTTCACGAGCGGTGTATGGACGGTGATAAAGTCCGAACGCCTGAAGAGCTCATCCAGCGTGGCCGACTCCACCCCCAGCTGCCTGGCACGCTCGATGTGGATGTAGGGGTCGTAGGCGATGACCTTCATGTCGAGGGAGATCGCGCGCCGGGCCACCTCCATCCCGATACGGCCGAACCCGACGATCCCGAGGACCTTCTCATTCATCTCCACTCCCATGAACTTGGAGCGCTTCCACTCCCCCTTCTTGAGGGATGCATTCGCCTGGGGGATATTCCGGGCCAGCGACGCCATCATGGCGAGCGTATGTTCACATGCGGCAAGCGTGTTTCCCGAAGGGGCATTTGCCACCACGATACCCCGACGTGTGGCCGCGTCCACATCGATATTGTCCACCCCCGCGCCGGCCCTTCCAATAAATTTGAGCCGGTCACCCGCCTTGATCACCCGGGCGGTGACCTCCGTCCCGCTCCGGACGAGGAGCGCATCATATTTCCCTATGAGGGAGACGAGCTCGTCCTCGGTAAGATCGGTCCGTTCATCGACCTCGCAGCGATCCCGCAGGATTTCAATGCCCTCTTCCGCCAGCGGATCGCTGATTAGCACTCGAAATTTCATTACAATCCCATTGATCATGGTAATTAATGCTATTCATGCTTTTCATTCTCTAAAGAAAACAACAAATCCATTGAGGCGCAACTACATCTGTAGTCAGGTGATGAGAGCAATGGGAAAGGTACCCGATATTATGTGGCTTGAGGAGACCCGGAAGGACGACATCGGCTCTGTGGGGGGAAAAGGTGCGTCGCTCGGGGAGATGGCATCGATCGGCCTCCCGGTCCCGAAAGCCTTCACGGTCACTGCACAGGCATTCCGACGCTTTCTGAAGGAGACCAAGATCGAGCAGAAACTGATCAAGACCCTCAAGGACATCGACGTGGAGAACACCGATGACCTGGAGCGCTCGGCGCAGGCCTGCCGGGAACTGATTCGCAATGCCAAGATGCCTGCGGACATCAAGAAAGAGATCAGCAACGCCTACTCCAAGCTCGGGAAGAAAACAATCGTCGCGGTCAGGTCGAGTGCCACCGCAGAGGACCTCCCCACGGCGAGTTTTGCCGGGCAGCAGGAGACGTTCCTCAATGTCAGGGGCGAGTCAGAGCTCCTCGAGTCGGTGCAGCAGTGCTGGGCATCCCTCTACACGGATCGTGCCGTTTACTACCGGGTCAAGCAGGGCTTTGCACACGAGAAGGTGGATATCGCGGTCGTGGTCCAGAAACTGATAAAATCAGAGAAGGCAGGGGTCCTCTTCAGTTCTCATCCGGTTACCGGGGAGCCTACCACCATCATCGAGGCGTCCTGGGGGCTCGGGGAAGCCGTGGTATCCGGGGCGGTCTCGCCCGACAATTATGTCTATGACCTGAGGTCCGGACGCGTGGTCGATCGCAAGATCGCCAACAAGAAAGTGGAGATCATTCCTGACGGCGACCAGGGGACCCGTGAGGTAGAGGTGGACGCCGAGCGCCAGAACGCACCGGTCCTTTCGGACGAGGAAGTGTCAGAGCTCGCAAAATACGGCGAGATATCTGAGAAACACTATGATGCGCCCCAGGACATCGAGTGGGGGATCGTGGGGGATACCATTTACATTCTCCAGTCACGCCCGATCACCACCATCAAGCGGCGCGAAGGACAGATGGAGGAGAAGAAGGCCGGTGAGAAGGGAAAGGAACAGCGTGTCCTCCTTGAAGGGCAGGGAGCGTCTCCGGGCATCGGTTCAGGGAAAGTGGTCATCGTCAAGAGCGTCAAGGACACCGGCCGCGTGAAGGAGGGCGATATCCTGGTGGCCAAGATGACCAACCCTGACATGGTCCCGGCCATGCGCAGCGTCTCTGCAATCATCACGGACGAGGGCGGCATGACCTGCCATGCGGCAATCGTGAGCAGGGAGCTCGGGACGCCCGCGGTCGTGGGCACCAAGAACGCGACCAACCTGCTCAAGACCGATCAAATGGTCACGGTCGACGGGGAGAAGGGTCTCGT
>JAVVFN010000033.1:0-10696 GCA_032250645.1 Methanomicrobiaceae archaeon
GATGATGGTGGGGAGTACCATCAGGCCGAGGGTGACCTGGCCCACCAGCAGCGAGACGCCGAGATGGAGGTACAGCACCAGGAAAGAGAACCCGAAGAGGCCGAAGACGATGGACGGGGTGCCGTTGAGGAGATCGACCCCCGACCTGATGATCCGGGTCACTGGATTCTCCCTTGTGTACTCAACCAGGTAGATGGCAGCACCCATCCCGATAGGCAGGGCAACGAGGATCGCACCTGTCACGAGATAGAGCGTCCCGATGATCGCAGGAAAGATCCCTCCTGCCCGCCCGAGATCCCTCGGCGGCTCGGTGAGAAATTCCCACGAGAGGGCGGGCAGACCGTGGGAGATGATGTCAAAAAGGATGACCCCGAGGAAGAGGATCACGATGCCGATGGAGAGCGTGATCAGCCCGAAGGCCATCCGCTGGGCTGTTTTCGACGGGATACGGGGGGCAACCTGCCAGCATGCGAAAAGGGCAAGAAGGAATACACCCGCGGGCAGCGGTCCTGCGAAGAGCAGGAGGAAGATCCCGAATAACCATGCAAGGAGAGGTGCAGCAACCGCCTTTGCCCGCTCCCACTGCGCAGGAGAGAGCAGCCGCCGGGATCTATCCGCGCCTGCCACATTCTTCTCCCTGAGGCGCTCCATGATGAGCACCGCGCTGACGTTCACCAGAAGCGTGATGGCAAGGAGCACCACCGCGACACCGAAGAGTGCGTGGTAGTGATCCGAACCCACCGCCACCTCTCCCATCTCGATCCCGAGCGTGCCGGTCAGCGTCCGGACCGGTGAGAGAACGTTGGTGATGGGCTCGGGGATGATCGCGGCATTCCCGGTTACCATCATCACTGCCATAGTCTCGCCGATCGCACGCCCCATCCCCAATATCAGGGCCGCGGTGATGCCGGAGAGGGCAGAGGGGATTACCACGCGGCTGATGGTCTGCCAGTGTGTCGCCCCCACCGCAAGCGACCCCTCCTTAAACTCCCTCGGAACGGCGCTGATGGCGTCCTCCGCCACGCTGATGATGGTGGGCAGCGCCATGATCCCGAGCAGGACCGAGCCCGCAAGCCAGCTCTCACCTGACGGCACATCGAAGGTGATCCGAAGCCAGTTCGTGAGCACCACCAGCCCAAAGAAACCGAAGACCACCGACGGAATGCCGGCGAGGAGCTCGATGGCCGGCTTGACCAGCGCCTTTACCCGCGGCGGGGCCAGTTCGGCGATATAGATCGCACTCCCGATACCGAGCGGGGTTGCGATGAGCATGGCCCCGAGGGTCACCAGGATCGTGCCGGTGATCAGCGGAAAGGTCCCGTAAAGAGGAACGGTCGCAGTGGGCCTCCAGGCCTCTCCCGAGAGAAACGAGGCAACCCCGGTCTCTTCAAAAATCGGGATCGCGTCCTGCAGGAGAAAGGTGATGATGAAGAAGACGGCCAGCACCGCCACGATGGCAGTGAGGAACAGGAGTTTTCGCATCGCACGTTCCCGGAAGTTCCGCGTCTCGTTCGCACCGGAGAGCACGGTATCTCGCGGTGTTGCATCTGGCACCTGCTCCTTTGCCCAGGGGAACATAGAAGGTCGGGATTTTGTGTGAACATAGGGGGAAGGAGGTCTGACCCCCCTCCTCCCTGGGAGATAGTTATCTGACTATGCCACCGGCACGAACCCTTCATCTTCCACGATTGCCTGGCCTTCGGCACTCATGATGAAGTCGAGGAATTCCGCGGCAAGGCCGGACGGCTCGCCCTGACTGAACATGTTCAGCCCGCGGGAGATCGGATATTCCCCGCTGAGCACGGTCTCGACCGAGGGACCGATCAGTGTGCCGTCACTATCGATCGGGACGGCCTTGACGGTCGCATCGATGTATCCAAGGCCTACGTATCCGATAGCCCCGGGGGTCTGCTGGATGGTCTGCTTCACCGCCCCGTTGGAGTTCTTCTCCAGCATGGTGGCCACAAACTCCTGTTTTGCCATCACCAGTTCCTCGAACGATGCACGGGTGCCCGAGGCGCTGTCACGCCCCACCACCACGATCTCCTCGTCGTCCCCGCCGACCTCATTCCAGGAGGTGATCTGTCCGGTGTAGATCATGCGAACCTCCTCCACGGTCAGGCTGATGGCGGGATTGTCGGCATGGATAATGATGGCGATACCGTCCTTTGCGATGACATGCTGCACAAGGCCAGGATACTTCTCCTGCTCCTCGGGCTTGAGCTCACGGGACGACATCCCGATATCGGCGGTGCCTTCACCGACCGACTGTATCCCCACGCTGGACCCGCCGCCGCTTACCAGGATATCGGCATTTGCATGCTCCTCCATGTATGCTTCTGCAGCGAGTTGGGCGATGGGCAGCACGGTGGTCGAGCCCGTCACCGAGAGGCTCTCCACCTGGGGCTGGGTGGACACAGGGGTCGCGGGACCCTGATCCCCGCCCACGCATCCGCTCAGGAGGAGGGCGCATGCAAGGAGCCCTGCCACACAGATCGATATTTTTGATACGGTTCTCACGCTCATAACCTGCGATTCACCGCATATCAATTTTTAACCAGATAATAAAGCGTTATTCGAATGAGAATATATTCAAATATAGGTCGAATGTACATCAATAGATAACCATATAATCTATATACTATTATCGTCAGACCCGTATATACATGGAAATCCGGAAGGTCCAGATCAGCGGAGGCTCCTCCTACATCGTCTCGCTCCCCAAGAAATGGATCAAGTCCACGAACATCAAGAAGAATGACCCGGTGGGGCTTGTCGTGCAGCCGGACGGCACCCTCCTCGTCACCCCCAACATCAGCGGGGACTATTCCCAGCGAGTCTGGGAGTTTGAGGCCAGCGCCTCCACCGACCAGGCATACCTCCTGCGCTGCCTCATCGGGGCGTACATCGCCGGGTATACCACGATCCGGATCAGGGCCGAGGGGCGGCTGCCCCCCTTCATCCTCGGGCTGGTCCGGGAGTTCACCAGCAACGCCATCGGGCAGGAGGTGGTGGAGGAGACCGAGACAGCCATCGTGATCAGGGATCTTTTGAACCCGACAGAGATGCCCTTTGAAAATACCCTGCGCCGGATGTCGGTCATCGTCCGGGGGATGTACGAGGACGCCATCACCTCGCTCTCCCGCGGAGATCAGAGGCTTGCCGAGGACGTGATCTCGCGCGATACCGATGTCGACCGCCTGCACTGGCTGATCGCCCGCCAGAACAACCTGATCGCAAACGACGCCAACCTCTCCCGGAAGATGAACGTGCCGGTCTTGCTCTCCGAGCACTACTTCCTGGTTTCAAGGATCATCGAGCGGATCGCCGACCACTCCACCCGGGTCGCCCACTACTCGCTCCAGCTCATCGGGAAGGAGATCGATCCCGGCATCGTCTCGATGATCGAGGAGGCAGGGGTGCTTGCCGACGACGTCTTTACGAGGAGCATGGACTCGCTCCACGAAGGAGAGATCAAAGGGGCAAACGCGACCATTGAGCGAATACCAAAATTAGAGGCGCAGTGCCGGGAGATCAGCACGAAGGCGCTCTCCTACGATGCAGGGGTCGCGATCCAGATTGTCCACATCTCCGACAGCCTGCGGAGGATCGGCGATTATTCCGCGGATATCTGCGAGGCAGTCATGAACCACCTCGTGGGCGAGTCCGCCTGATCTTCAGCCTCTCTTTTTCCCCGAACGCTGGAGCGTCAAGCCCACCGCCCTGAACGCATCCTCAAGATCAGAGAAATTGGGGATATGCGCATTGCGCAGGACCCGGATACCGGACCTCGTGGTCTCTCCCCCGAGGAAGCAGCCCACCACCATCCGGCGGGTGTGCCGGGAGAAGCGCACGATCTCGTGGGCGAGCTGCGCCGGGTCGAGGGTGACCGCAGGCACCGCGACCACGAACGCGATATCCCAGAGGTCCTGGTTGCCGATGAGGACGTCGAAGACCCGGGCATACCGGTCCACTCCCGCGTCCCCCACCAGGTCGATGGGGTTTGCATGGCTCCATGCGCCCGGGAGGATCCCGGAGAGCCGGTCTTTCAGTCCCTCCGAAAGATCGATCAGCCCGATCCCGTTCTCTTCCGCATAATCGGTGGAGAGAACCGCAAAGCCACCCGCGCTGGTGACCACGACCGCCCGCGCTCCCCCGGGGTAACCTTCCGAGGCGAGGAGCTCGGCCACATTAAAGGCCTCCCTGAGCGAGTGGACAGTGATCACCCCTGACTGGCGGAAGGCGGCCCGGTACACCTCGTAGCTCCCCGCAAGCGACCCGGTGTGCGAGGATGCGGCCGCCTGTCCCTTCTCCGAAGACCCTGACTTGATGGCCACGATCGGCTTTTTGTCCGAGACTTCCCGGGCGAAATCGATGAACTGCCGCCCGTTCTTCACCTCCTCGATATAGCAGACGATCGCCTTCGTATTCGGGTCTTCTGCGGCGAAATTGAGAAAGTCCTCGAAGGAGAGGTCTGCCTGGTTGCCAACACTGATGACGGCACTCATCCCGATCCCCTCCGCGAGGCTCCAGTCGACCATGGTATTAATGACTGCTCCGCTCTGCGAGATGAAGGCAAGATGGCCGGGTTTCGGGGTGGAGGGGGTGAAGGTGGCGTTCAGCTTCCGGTGGGGGAGCATGATCCCGAGGCAGTTCGGGCCGATCACATGGATATTATGCCTCCGGGCGACCTCGAGCACCCGATCCTCGAGCGCTCCTCCCTCTCCTCCGGTCTCGCGAAATCCTGCTGAAACGATGATGGCAAGGCGTGCCCCCTTCTCCCCCGCCTCATCGATCACCTCAGGGACCAGCGGTGCGGGAACGGCTACGATCACTGTATCAACAGGTTTTGGAATCTTGAGTACCGACGGGTAGACCTTCCTCCCGAAGAGTTCTTCTGCATTGGGGTTGACCGGGTATTCGCGGCCGGAGAAGGAGAGGATGTTCCGGAAGAGAGCGTAGCCGATCTTGTTCGGGTTGGTGGATGCGCCGATGAGCGCGATGGATTCGGGGGCAAAGAGGGAAGGGTCGGCGATCTCTTTCTGCCTGTGCTCCGGTGCATCTCCTTCCCCGACATAGATCCGGGCATCGGCCACCGCACACCCCTCCGGGTACAGGATCAGGGGGTTTAAGTCAAACTCGACGATATCGCGCCGGGTGGAGAAATGTTCGCAGATCGCGGAGAGCGTGGAGACGAGGCCCTCCTCGTCGAGCGGCTCTGCCCCCCGAAACCCGGCGATGAGGGGATAGCCCCTGATCTCCCTCACCATCTCCCGCACCTCGTCCTTGCCGATGGGAAGGACCCGGATGGCGACGTCTTCCAGGAGCTCGACCAGCGTCCCGCCGATGCCAAAGGTGATCACCTTCCCGAATGCCAGATCGGTCTTTCCTCCCACGATCAGCTCCAGCCCTTCGGAGAGCTGCTCTGCCAGCAGTACCCCCTCAATGCGGGCATCAGGGCGGCGACTCCTGACCGTCTCCTGCATCTTTCTATATGCAGAGACAAGCGCCTCTTCGTCCTCGATCCCCAGCACCACCCCTCCTGCATCGCTCTTGTGGACGACGTCCGGGGAGATGACCTTCATCACCAGTGGAAACCCGATGCTCCGGGCCTCATTCCGGGCCTCCTCGAGATCGCTGGCCACACGGTGCTCGGGCACCTGCACCCCCCATTCCCTCAGCACTCCGTACCCGTCTGCCTCACGCAGGAGCTCCGTTTCACGCATGCACTCATTCCCTATCCCGGTGATCGACGGGTGCCTTCTATTTAGGACTTTCTGTTCCGCCCTGTTCCCGGAACGCCCGGAAGGGGAAGGCAATCTCCTCCCAGGCCCGGTCGAGGAGCGCGGCATAGTAGCGGAGATCGGGGGGGCCCGCGTCCCATTCGGGGTCCACCAGCCTGTGAGCGGCATCGCGCACCACGTACCCGACCTTCATCCCGGGGACCGGGTCTGCCCCGCGCTGCCGGAACGCCCTGACCGCGGCCGCCTCGAGGCAGTCGCGGCGGTAGGAGAGGCGGCTGATCTGCCGGGTTATCGCGAGTTCCGGGGTGGGCGCACGGGGGAGATCTACCCTGAAACGCAGGTAGATCGCCCTGGCCCGGCCCTCCGTAGCGGCAAGCTCCTCCAGGGTCCGGGCCTCTCCCATCACGGCGAGGAGGTCATGCTGCATCCTTGCCACGTACTCCGGCGAATCCCTCCTCCGGGCGGCGATACCCCGCACCTTGACCGTGCTGTCGGAAAGCCTGCCGTAGTAGCGGTTGTAGGCGCCTGACCCGTCCGACTGGGGAAGAAAGACGAGCCAGTCGTAGACCTCGCACTCGGTGCCGATCCCGGTCTCTTCCTCGATGCGGGCCTTGAGCGTGCGGATATCCTCCCCCTGCACCCAGAGGCAGTCCACGATCCCGTGGAGCACCCGGCACCCCATCTGCTCCGCGAGGTCCTTGGAGGCGAGCAGGATCTCGCGCGATATGCCGGTGATCTGCTCGTGCACCTCGATCCGGCCGAACTTCGCGTTCCGGTACCCGGTGTAGCCGAAGCAGGTGACGAGCATCCACTTGAGGACGCTGTCGATGCCGGCATACCGGGGCTCTGCCCTCTTCTGCCGTTTTGTCTCCACCCGGAACGCGAGCAGCGGCGCCAGGGCTTCCGCGAGAAATCCTCTCTTCTCCGGGTCCCCCATCGTCTCGGGCGAGAGGTTGTACTTCACGATGATCGCCGGGTAGAGCGAGGTGAAGTCGATCTGGAAGGTTCTCCCGTGCACCCCGGGCGCCGGCTGGAACATCATCCCGCCCCGGTCAGCAGACCGTAGTTCTGTGGAGGTGCGGCAGCGTTCGGGGTCCCGCTTCCGGAAGGGGATCGCGATCCCCCGGCGCAACGCCTCGTAGACCTCGTAGGCGGAGACGAGCGTCCCGGGGGTGAACCGCGAGGTGAGGTTGGGGGAGAGACCGGTGAGCCGGGCAGTGAGCAGGACCCCCGGGAGCCCTCCCTCCCGGTACACGAAACTCTGTTCGGTATCGATGAGGATCCGCCCTTCGGGGATGATGGCCGCCGGGCGGTACTCCCTCCGGCCGTAACTCCAGTACGAGCGGGCGCCGAGCGACCGCACCCGCCCGCTCCTGCTGAACGCCTTCTCTGCCCCCGCGTTCAGCGCCAGGATGCGGTGCATCCAGTGATCGGCGAGGGGGAAGAGGACGACGTCCGGGTCAAAGGCCGCCACGAGACCGGCGAGGTCTTCCGCGATTTGGTGGTCCGTGCCGGAGAGCCTCGCCACCTCCTCCCCGCACCTGACCTCTGCCGGCGAGAGGGCCGCGTCCCGGAAGGGGTGTCCCCCGACCAGGATCTCGAGGGTGGTGAGGGGGATAGGGAAGTCGGGGCAGAACCGGCACTCGCCGGGATAGCTGCAGGGGAACCTGCCGGTGGCGGCGAAGTGGCGCTGCTCGGCCCGCACGTCCACGTTGAAGAGCTCTGCCGCAAAGCGGGTCTGCTGCTCCACGGCCTCTGCCACCTTCCTTCCGGCATGCACTTCGTACCCGGCGCGCTCCCCGTACACGGTGGCGAAGGTACAGGGCACTGCCCCGTGCCTGCCCTCCAGCACCTCCAGCATCTCCCAGTGGGCGGCGGGGTCCGGCAGGTCAAGATAGAACGAAGGCGGCACCTCCACGAAAAGCCTCTCTGTCCTTCCGCCTTCCCTCCCCCAGAGGTTGACGCCTCCCCGGACCGGCACCGCATCGAGGACCCACATGGTCAGAAGGCCTCCAGGGTGGTCTGCCGGGGGAGCAGGGCCGCGTGGCCGCGCTCAAGGTCCGGCCTCCTCTTCGCGTTGTCCTCCACGTACACCACCCGCCCTGCCCAGCCGCAGATCATGTCCAGCACCGGGTCGAATGCGGGTGCGATGAGTACCACGGTGGCCAGCTCCGCCCTGTCCACGAGGGCGCATGCGACCGCGGGAATGAGCTCGGGGGCATCGTCGTAGATCGACCGGTCGTGTTCAAGGACGATGCAGGCCTCGTCCGCCTCCTCGAGGATGCCCAGGAGCTGAAAGACGGTAAACGAACGCCGGATGTAGAAGGCGGGGCACCGGCGATCGAGCTGGCTGAGCACCCTCGAGTGGTTCCCGCAGATGTACAGCACTCTCTGGCGCTCCTGCCGGAGGGGTGCCTCCAGCACCCGGCAGAGCAGGGGGTCGGGTGCGATGAGGATACTGAACGTGCCGGTGGTGATGAATGGAAAGTCCATGCCCTTCTCACCGGTATCCCCGCCATCGGATAAGCTGGCAGGAAGGCGGGGTGAAAGTGGGAACAGCCGCCCGCGACAGGTATATCATTCATGACAGGGGATCGAGAGCACATGAAGGTCTTTATCGTCTACTACTCGCTTTACGGCCACGTGCACCGCATGGCAGGGGCGGTCGCCGAAGGTGTCCGGGAGGGCGGCGGGGAGCCCGGTTCTTTCCGCGTCCCCGAGACCCTCCCTGCAGATGTCCTGGAGAGGATGGGCGCCTCGGAGTTCCAGAAGGAGTTTGCCCGCGTCCCGGTGATCGACCGCCACCAGCTCGCCGATGCAGACGCCCTCATCTTCGGGACCCCCACCCGGTTCGGGAACATGTGCGGGCAGATGCGCCAGTTCATCGATGCCACCGGGGGGCTCTGGCAGCAGGGGGCGCTCATCGGGAAGGTGGGTTCGGTCTTCACCAGCTCCGCCACCCAGCACGGCGGCCAGGAATCGACCATCCTCTCCATGCACATCACCCTCCTTCACCACGGGATGGTCATCGCCGGACTGCCCTACGCATTTACAGGGCAGTCGAGGCTGGACGAGATCACCGGGTGCTCTCCGTACGGCGCGTCCACCATCGCGGGGGGGGGCAACGAGCGCTGGCCTTCCGAGAACGAGCTTGCCGGAGCACGGTTCCAGGGGAAGTACGTGGCCCTTCTTGCCGCCATGCTCGCAGAGGGACGCGAGACGATGCTGCAGGCGCTGCTCGGAGAGAGTGATGCATAAAATCTTTTAGAACAAAGAACTCCCGCGGGAGGGGAGGAGAAAAAATATCCCACAGAAGGATTGCCGTTGCATGCGTCGACCTTGCAACAGACATCATTGTGATAGAGAAGATGCTCATCTTCGCAAAATACCGTATCGACCACCTCTCGCGGCTGCTGGCTGAGAGTGAAAAGAGCCGATAGAGATCGACCTGGCTTATCATCCGTGTTACGGTGACGGGGGCTCTGCCCCCGGCCCCCGGACAGGATAAAACCCTGTACTGGATATGCATCGATCTCAGATTCCGCTCAGAGGGCGTATCTCATCGCGGGGGGTCAGGGAGGGGTGCAATCCCTCCCTGTCTCTCATCTCTTTGGTTCTGCCGAAGGGCATAAGATATATATTCAATCCTCCTCAAGACTCCCCCATTGCCATGGCAGATGTGAAAGAACCTGTAGAAACGGGTGATTTTATCAAGCTTGCCGGGGTTATCGGTGTCTTATTTCTCGCAACACTGATACTGGTCCTCGTCTTTGCCGAAGGGATGCTGGTATTCGTCCTGACCACGGTTGTCTGGGCCTTTGTGGTGCTGGGCATCGTCCTCGGCATCTTTATGCTGAAAGCGAAGACCGGGGAATGACGATCGGCAATCCCTCACCTGAACGACATGTGTTCCCTGCTCGAGAGAATCGCAGACCCGGGATTCCCGCATCATCACGAACAGGAGGGGTTTCCTATCCGTGAGAACGCGGATTTCCTCCAGGAAAAAACCAGTGACAACTCATCTGCGGCACGCCTGCGAATCCGTCAGCTGCAGGACCGCTGCGAGACCATGCGGGACGTCCACGAGATCATCGAAGAGCGTGGCAAATGGCGACACAACAGAGGTCCGGATCGACCCGGAAAGGATCGCTCTCGGAAGATGCGAGCAGTCTCAAAGCTCCCTTTTTGCCTGCTTCCGGTTAGAGGAAAGACATGGTGCACGGTCTGCCTCACACTGCCCGGAGCCCTGCCGGAACAATACTGCTGGCGCGTTCCATTCTCGATTCAAGGGGAATCAGGCCGCACGTTCCAAGGATAACGAACACCGCCTGAAATCTGCCGGTATTAGATCTCCCAAATCTTAATATAATCCAAGGGTCATTGGGTGGAACCATGAATGGAAAGATCACCCTTTTCCTGATCGGGCTATCCGCAGCTATTCTGGTGATCGTTGCGGGCTGTGCCGCTCCCGGCCCAACTACCCCGACACCCACCCCCACGCCTCCAATGACAACGGCGTCCCCCACCCTGACCACCGCCCCGCCGACGATACCACTCGGACCTGTTACCATTGACCTGGTTGCGCAGAACATAGCATTTGATACGGACGAAATCTCCGTGCCCGCCTGTGCCGAAGTGACCATGAACTTCGATAACCTGGATCCAGGGATTCCCCATAATTTCGCGCTCTATACAAATTCGCAGGCGACAGAGACTCTTTTCAAAGGAGAGATCATCACCGGGGCGGAGAGCATCCAGTATACCTTTACTGCACCCTGTACCCCGGGTGACTACTACTTCCGGTGCGACGTGCATCCGTCGATGGACGGCACCTTCCGGGTAACCTGACCCCCGGTCTGCTTTTTTCAATTTACGACTCTTTCAATTGAGCCTATGGTCTGCCTCCAGGGTGCACCTGCCGTGAGTATACTGGGATAAGAGGTATCGGCACC
>JAVVFN010000034.1:0-10671 GCA_032250645.1 Methanomicrobiaceae archaeon
GTATCTTTGCGGTCTCTGCCATAAAATCGACACCGCAGAAGACGATCACCGGTTTTTCCGTCTCTTTCGCCCTGATCGCGAGCTCAAGGCTATCTCCCACGAAATCTGCGACCGCCTGCACCTCCGGCAGCTGGTAGTTGTGCGCGAGGATGACCGCGCCTCTCTCCTCCTTGTAGCGCATCACCATCTCTCTCATGCGATCAGTTGTTTATGTCCCTATCTTTATTGGATTTTCAAGGTTTTTCAGCAGGGTGAGGATGGAGAGCGCCGCGAGATAGCTGGTGGCAGGGTTTTCCGGGCTGGGCATGTTCCTCACGCAGATGGTGATCTCTCCAAACTCCCCTTCGATCAGCACCTCATGGATGTTCCGGTCGACATCAGGGTCCACCCAGAGCTCCACTTCGGCCTCCCGTCCGGCAGCCAGCTCCAGTGCCACCGCCACATTGATGTTCTTCGGGAACTGCTTGATGCAGTCGTTCGCCCTGCCCTTGAAGATGAGCATCTTACGGTCGGACTCGATCCCGATCGACCGCGGGTTCTTGGTGGTCCGCAGCATCAGGCGGTCGATCCTCGCGATCTGGCCGATCTTCAGGTTGTCAAGGCCGATGATCGCACCACTGGGGATGTACACCTTCCGCCCGAGCGATGCGGCAAGCCGGGAGAGGCGTTCCCTGAAGGCATCATCGGCGAGGGCTCCCACGCTCAGCACTACGAGGTCCTTGCCATGCGAAAGGATCGTCTCCGCGTACTGCTTCACTGCCTCCACCGATGCCGCCTCCACCACGAGGTTAAAATCGGCCGAGAGGAATTCCTCAAACGTCTCGTATGCGGGGGTTTTGATCAACCTGGACAGCTCTTCGGCGCGGGTATATATACTGTCATGCAAGGCCACAATCGTGATCTCTTTGCGGTGTTTCGCGAGGATATGGCCCACATTTCCGCATCCGAGCAACCCGATGGTGATCATTGGTACACATGTGGTTATTTCAGCGGTTAAGCGTTGTGTAAAAAGAGCGCAAAGAATGGAGAATTCCCGGCGAAATATATATAACAGGATCGGTGGAATGATAATATAATGTGTGGTGAATGTTTTTTCGCCAGTGAGTGCCTTTATCGCGGTTAGCCGGCGCCACGCATTGCTGCACACATTGTCTGTTCTGGATGCTTCTTCTGCGGTAGCGGGAGCATTCTTTGGTTATTTCTGGTATCGCTCCTGACCCTGCAGAGCATTTTCAACGGAAATCTTTGCTCGGGAAGGGGGAGAAGAGGATGATTATGAGAGGAAAAGAAATTCGAATGGAACGGATTATCAACCGTGATACGGGGAGGACGATCCTCGTGCCAATCGATCACGGGGTGACGAGCGGGCCCATTGAGGGGCTCATCGACCTTGAACGGACGGTCAATCTCGTCGCAGAAGGGGGAGCGAACGCGGTGATCGGGCACATGGGTCTTGCACTGCATGGACACCGGAAACGGGGGAGGGATATCGGGCTGATCCTTCACCTCTCGGCAAGCACGAGCATCGGCCCGGACCCGAATGAAAAGGTACTCGTCAACACGGTGCAGAACGCCCTCAAGATGGGTGCAGACGGGGTCTCCATGCACATCAACATCGGGGCAGACTCCGAAGCCCGTATGCTTGCCGACCTTGGCCGTATCGCAGTGGAATGCCTGGAATGGGGCATGCCGCTCCTTGCCATGATGTACCCGCGGGGCGGAAAGATCACCGACGAGCATGGCCTTGAGAATGTGAAGATCGCCGCCCGCGTCGCCTCCGAGCTGGGGGCAGATCTCGTCAAGACGGTCTACACCGGCGATCCTGACAGTTTCAGGGAAGTGACCCGCGGGTGCCATGTCCCGGTGGTGGTGGCGGGCGGTTCAAAGACCGACGACCTCTCCACCCTCCGGCTCATCGAGGGGGCGATCGAGGGAGGGGCAGGCGGCATCTCGATCGGGAGGAACGCGTTCCAGCACCCTTCGCCCGACCGTTTTGTCCAGGCAGCGGCATTGATCGTGCACGAGGGGAGAAGCGCGGATGAAGCAATTGAATTTCTGAAGGAGGGAGTGTAGATGATCGGGAAAGAGATCAGGCTCGAGAGGATTCTGGACAGGAACACGCGGAGGACCGTGATCATCCCCATGGACCACGGGTTTACGCTGGGACAGATCGAGGGGCTCACCAATATGCCCGAGACGATCGGGCAGGTCAGCGACGGGGGAGCAAATGCCATCGTGATGCACAAGGGAATGGTCAAGCACGGCCACCGGAAGTACGGGAAGGATATCGGCCTCATCGTCCACCTCTCTGCCAGCACTTCCCTCAACCCGGACCCGAACGACAAGGTGCTCATCTGCACGGTGGAAGAGGCGATCGCAATCGGTGCGGACGCCATCTCCATCCACGTCAACCTGGGCGCACCGAACGAATCCCGGATGATTGAGGCGGCAGGAGAGGTCTCCCGGTCCTGTACACGGTGGGGCATGCCGCTCCTGGTGATGATCTACCCCCGGGGAGAGCGGATCAGTGCCAGCGACCCGAAGGCCGTGGGACACTGCGTCCGGGTGGCCGAGGAGCTCGGCGCAGACCTCATCAAGACCAACTACACCGGGGATCCTGCATCTTTCGAGAAGATCACCCGCGCGTGCGCGGTACCGGTCCTCATTGCGGGAGGGGAGAAGGCGGATGATCCCGGGACCCTGAAGATCATCCGCGACGCGGTGGATGCAGGGGCGTCCGGGGTGTGCATGGGCCGGAACGCATTCCAGCGCACTGATATCTCACGTTTCGTGCGGGCGGTGACCCGCGTGGTGCACCAGAACGCCGACCCGGAGAACGCGGCGAGGGAAGTGGAATGAAGGAGCTCTGGGTCGACCTCCGACACTGGAACCATGACCTGGCCACTACTGCGCTGGAGAGCGGCGCCGATGCGGTGGTTGTCGGGGAGCCGGAACAGATCAGGGAGCTCGGAAGGATCACCACCGTCGCCCCGGACGGCGACCTCGTCCCCGACAGGGACGTCTTCTTTATGGAAATCTCTGGCAAGGAGAGCGAGAAGGAGGCAGTGAGCCGTTCCCGGAAGGGCTACGTCGTGGTGGAGACGCGCGACTGGACCATCATCCCGCTCGAAAACCTCGTCTCCCTCTCAGACCGGATCATCGCGACGGTCACCACCCCTGAAGAGGCGGCGACCGCGCTCGGGGTCCTTGAACGGGGGGTCCGCGGGGTCCTCGTCAGGACCGAGTCCCCGGACGTGATCCAGAAGGTTGCCGCCATGGTGAGGGCGTCCGGTGCATCCCTCTCCCTCACCCCCTTCACCATCATCCGAATCGCTCCCGCGGGCCTTGGCGACCGCGTCTGCGTGGACACCTGCTCGCTCCTGCAGGACGGGGAGGGGCTCTTGGTGGGGAACACCTCGTCGGCATTTCTCCTCGTCCATGCCGAGACCCTTGAGAACCCCTACGTCGCTCCCCGGCCCTTCCGGGTGAACGCAGGAGCGGTCCATGCCTATGTGCTCGCACCCGGCGAGAAGACTGCATACCTCTCCGAGGTCGCGATCGGGGATTCCATGCTCGTGGTGGATGCAGACGGCGGGACACGGGAGGCCACGGTCGGAAGGGTCAAAGTGGAACGCCGGCCGCTCCTCCTCGTCGAGGCAGAGGCCGGAGGCGAACGGGTGAGCCTCGTGCTCCAGAACGCGGAGACAATCAGGCTGGTGGGCGAGGACGGAAGCGCCCGGTCAGTGGTGGCGCTCGAGAAAGGAGACCGGGTGCTCGGTTATTCTACCAGAGGGGGACGCCATCTCGGTGTCGCGGTGGAGGAGACAATCCTTGAGAAGTGAGGGTATGCGGGTCGGCATCATTGGCGGCTATGGAGGGATGGGATCGCTTTTTGCGGGGATCTTTGCCCGATCAGGCCACGAGGTTCTCCGCTCAGGACGGAATACGGCGCTTTCGAACACGGACCTTGCCGCGGGTTGCGATCTCGTCATGGTCTCGGTGCCCATACGGAGCACCGTTGCGGTCATCAGGGAGATTGCGCCGCTGCTCAGGGAGGATCAGGTGCTCTGCGACCTGACCAGCCTGAAGGCCGCCCCCGTGGAGGCTATGCTCGCTTCAAGGGCAGAGGTGATCGGCCTCCATCCCATGTTCGGGCCCGGGGTCAGGAGCCTGCAGGGCCAGACCATCGTCGCCACACCCTCCCGTTGCGGGGATGAGACGCTTGATCTGCTCCTCTCTATATTCCGGCACGAGGGGGCGAGGATCACCATCACCACCCCCCGCCACCACGACGAGGTGATGGCAGTCGTGCAGGGTCTCGCGCATTTTTCGACCCTCTCCATCGCAGAGGCGATGCGCCGGCTCGGGGCCGATCCACTGGAGATGCTCGCATTCACCAGTCCTGTCTATCGGATCGAGATGGACCTGGTGGGTCGTATCCTTGGCCAGGACGCAGGACTCTACGGGGACATCCTCCAGTGCAATCCCTGCGTCCCCGACGTGCTCTCGGCCTTTGCCGCGGCGGTCGCTTCGCTGAAGGAAAACGTGGAGAGCAGAGACCCTGAGCGTTTCGAGGCCTTTTTCCGGGATAACCGCGAGAGGTTCGACTCCTATATCCCCCAGGCGACTGCGGAGAGCGAAGCGATCATCGAGGCGCTGGTGATGAGATGACCGTGGCAACGCTGGGACCGGAAGGGACCTTTTCCCACGAGATCGCCGAGAGGCTCTTTGGGGCCGACATCCTCCTCCTCCCCACCATCCGCAGCGTCTTTGACCGGGTGGAACAGGGGGACGTCGAGGGGATCGTGCCCATTGAGAACTCCGAGGCAGGAGGGGTGGGAGCCACGCTCGACGGGTTCATTAACCATACCGTCTCCATCATCGGGGAGGCGTACATGGCGATCAGCCACCACCTCGCGGCAAGAGAACCCCTCTCCTCCCTCTCCGTCCTCTACGTCCACCCCCAGACTCACGAGCAGTGCAGCGAGTTCATCGACCGTCTGGGCATCGAGGTGATCCACACGAGCAGCAATGCGTCCAGTGCGCAGGAGGCAGCCGGGCACGCGGGTGCCGGCGCGGTGACCTCCAGCATGGCCGCGGCGATCAGCAATCTTCCCATCATCGCCAGAAATGTGCAGAACAGCCCCTATAATGTCACCCGTTTCGTCCACATCGCCTCCCGCCCGCGCCCCATCCCGGATCCGGAAAAGTGCAGCATCCTCATCGATCCGCCCGGAGACCGGGTGGGCCTTCTCCATGACCTCCTCGCGGCCTTCGCAGACCGGAAGATCAACCTCTCCCGCATCGAGTCGCGCCCCTCGCGGAGAGGGATGGGGAGTTATATCTTCTACCTCGATTTTGAGCCCCGGGGTGACTGGCAGGAGGCACTCGCACGGATCCGGGAGATGGCCCTCGTGCGGGAGCTCGGGTGCTACCGTAAGCGGGAGGTGGCCTGAAAGTGGAGGTGCGGCTCTCCCGTTCTGGAGAGGTGGACCTTGACCTTAAGGCCCCCCCCTCAAAGAGCGTGACCCACCGGGCACTGGTCTGTGCAGCTCTTGCCGGAGGACGATCCACGCTGGTCCACCCGCTCGCCGCCACCGATACCCTTGTGACGGCACGAGCCCTCGCCACACTCGGCGTGCCGGTGCAGACCGGGGAGGATGCATGGGTCGTGGATGGCTGTGAGGGGAAATTTCCGGCCGGTGACCGGGTAACCATCGACTGCAGGAACTCAGGAACTTCTCTCCGTTTCCTCGCATCTCTCGCCCTTCTCAGTCCCCACCCGGTCGTCCTCACCGGGGATGCCAGGATGCGTGAGCGCCCTATCGGCCCGCTGGCAGACGCGCTGGAAGTCCTCGGCGGCCGGGTCAGGTTCTGCGGCGAGCCCGGCGTCCCTCCCCTCGAGATATCGGGGAGGCTCTGCGGCGGAAGGGTGGTGGTGGACGCAAACCAGAGCAGCCAGTTCATCTCATCCCTCCTCCTTGCCGCCCCCATGGCAGATGCGCCGGTCGAGATACTGCTCCGCGGGGACCCTGCCTCCCGATCGTACATCGACCTCTCCCTTGACCTGATCGCCGCGTTCGGGGTGCGACACCTTGAGCGCGACGGTTATCGCCGTTTCTTGGTTCATCCCGATCAGTACCTCCCCCGGCGCTTTACGATCGAGGGGGACTGGTCGAGCGCGCTCTACTTCTTCGCGATTGCAGCGGTCTCGGGCGGACGGGCACGGGTGAGGAACCTCTCTCCCACCAGCGCACAGGGGGACCGGACGGTCCTCTCCATCCTCGAGGAGATGGGCTGCAGGGTCTCGCTCACGCAGGACGGCGCAGTACTCGCACGAGACGGACCTCTCCGTGGCGTCGTGGCAGATATGCGGGAGGTACCCGATGCCGTGCAGACGATCGCGGCGGTGGCGGCCTTTGCCGCCACACCCACCACCATCTCCGGGATCGCCCACCTCAGGTACAAGGAGAGCGACAGGATTGCCGCGGTAGAGCGGATGCTCGGGAGCGTGGGCGTAAAAACCGTGGAAGGGAAAGATTCGCTCACCATCATCCCGGGACCCATGCACGGAGGGGTGATCGACCCGCTCGCCGACCACCGGACCGCGATGGCAGGTGGGGTGCTCGGGCTCGGCGCAGGGGAAGTGACCATTACCGGAGCAGAGTGCGTGAACAAGTCATTCCCGGGCTTCTGGGAGACGTTATCGGGGGCGGAGCTGTGGAACGGGTTGTGCTGATCGGGTTTCGGGGGAGCGGGAAGACCGCGGTGGGAAGAAGGCTTGCCCGGATGCTGCACCGCCCCTTCATCGACACCGACAGCCTCATCGAGGAGAAGGCAGGGACATCAATCCCCGAGATCTTCGGGCAGCAGGGGGAAGGGCATTTCCGGGCACTTGAAAAGGAGACGATCGCAGACCTCCCGGCAGAGGATGCAGTCATCAGCCCCGGGGGAGGGGCGGTGATGGACCCGGAGAACCTCGCCCATCTCCGGAGCGGGAGCATGGTCTTCTTCCTCGAGGCCTCCCCCGAGGTGCTCGAGCCCCGCATTGCCAGGAGCGGGCGCCCCCCGCTTACCGACCGCCCGCTGGGTGAAGAGATCCGGCACCTCCTCGGCGAGCGGACGCCGGTCTACCGGAGTGCCGCCGACTTCTGCATCCGTACAGGGGAGCGGCATGTTTGGGATGTGAGCAGGGAGATTGCCCGCATCGTGGAAAAAGGGGTCATTTCGGTCCGTGACCGGGAGGCAGGCGCAGAGTTCCTGCTCCCCCTTCCCATGCCGGAAAATGAGCGGAAGAGACTCCACGAGGTGCTCCTTAAAAAAAGGCACTGCCACACCAGGCTCTGCGCGATCATCGGGAGCCCCTGCCAGCACAGTAAAAGCCCCCAGATCTATAACCAGCTTTTTTCCCGTTTTAATCTGAATTACTACTACGCGAGGATGGAGTGGCCCGACCTCTCTGCCATCATGCGTGAGGTCCGCCGCCTGCAGGTGCGGGGCCTTGCGGTGACCATCCCGTTCAAGCAGTCCGTCATCCCGTTCCTCGACCAGATGGACAGGGCGGCCACCGGGATCGGGGCGGTGAACACGGTGGTCCAGTGCGGCGGGACGCTCCACGGGTTCAACACCGACTGGATCGGGATCCAGCGCCCCCTTACTGCCCGCGGGGCGGATGCGGGAACGCGGGCGGTGGTGCTGGGAGCGGGAGGTGCCGCGGCCGCGGCCGTCTATGCACTCCAGGACATCGGGATGGAGGTCACCGTGCTGAACCGGACACGTTCCCGGGCCGAGGACCTTGCACAGGTCTTCGGATGCGGGTATGGAGACCTCTCAGCATTCGAAGGCCTCCGGCCGGAAGTGGTCGTCAATGCCACCCCGGTAGGGATGGAGCCGCACGGGGGGACCCTGCTCTCGCGAAACGATCTCGCTCCCGGGATGACGGTCTTTGACCTCGTCTATACCCCGCCCCGCACCGAGCTCCTGGCTGAGGCGGAGTCGGCCGGGTGCACCCGCATCTCCGGGGTGGAGATGTTCACCCACCAGCTCTGTGCACAGTTTGCGATCATGACCGGCATCCCGGTCAGCTACCATGACGTGAGGAAGATGCTCTCATGAACACATTTGGCATGAACTTTCGATGCACCAGTTTTGGTGAAAGCCATGGACCGGCCCTCGGCGTGGTCGTCGACGGCTGCCCTCCCGGTATCCCGTTCTCTACAGACGACGTCCAGCCCCTGCTTGACCGGAGGCGCCCGGGCGCCCGTCCCCTGACCTCGGTCCGGCAGGAACCGGACCGGGTGGAGATCCTCTCGGGGACCTTTCAAGGACGGACCACGGGGATGCCGGTGGCGATGATCGTGCAGAACACCGATGTGCGGTCAGAGGACTACGAACCATTAAAGGACGTCTTCCGTCCCGGGCACGCGGATATCACGTTCCACCAGAAGTACGGGATCCGCGACTGGCGGGGAGGCGGGCGGAGCTCGGGCCGCGAGACGGTTGCCCGCGTGATGGCAGGCGCCCTTGCAATGAAATTCCTCTCCCGGTGGAGTATCGAGATCTCGGGCAGCATCCTCTCGATCCACGGCAAGCACACGCCCGGGAGGATGGAGGCAGAAATCCGTGCCGCGATGGAGGCGGGAAACTCCGTGGGCGGGGTTGTCCAGGTCATCGCCCGGGGCGTGCCTGCGGGACTTGGAGACCCGGTATTCGGGAAACTTGATACGCTCATTGCCGGGGCGATGATGGGAATCGGGGCCGTAAAGGGCGTGGAGATTGGCGAGGGATTCGGCGCCGCCCTTCTTTTGGGGAGCGAGAACAATGACCAGATGGACCGGGGCGGCTCCCTCTCAAACCATGCAGGGGGGATCCTCGGAGGGATCTCCAACGGGAACGATATCGTGGTGCGGATCGCGGTCAAGCCCACCGCATCGATAAGGGTACCGCAGAAGACAGTGGACCGCGAGGGAGAAGAGCGCACCATCACCGTCTCCGGGAGGCACGACCCCTGCATCGTGCCCCGGATCGTGCCGGTGGCAGAATGCATGCTCGCGCTCGTCCTCGCCGACTGTGCACTGGAACAGCTGAAATACCGGTCGATCGAGAGCGCATGATCCCGCACCTTTCCGGAAAGACCATCCACGTGGAGTCGTACGGCTGCACCTACAACCACGCCGATACGCAGAAGATTATCGAGATCGCCGAATCGCAGGGCTGCCGCCAGGTGCCGGCAGAGGAAGCGGAGACCATCATCATCAACACCTGCACCGTGGTCGCGTCCACCGAGCGTGCGATGCTGCGGCGCCTTCTGACATTTGCAGGGCGAGATCTCATTGTAACCGGGTGCATGGCAAAGATCCAGCCGGATCTGATCCGCACGGTCGCAAGCCCCTGCATCCTGCTCCCCGAAGAACTCTCGTGCCAGAGCGGACGCATTGGAGGAATGGTCGGGCCGGCTGTCGGTGCCGTGCAGGTGGGATGCGGGTGCCTCGGGCACTGCACCTACTGCATCACGAAGTGCGCACGCGGAGAACTCCGGAGCAATCCCCCCGACAAGATCTGCGCAGAAGTAGAAAGACTCGCTCTTGCAGGGGCCTGCGAGATCCAGCTTACGGGCCAGGACGTGAGCGCCTACGGGCATGATTCGGGAACGAACCTTGCAGCGCTCCTCGGTGCGATCGACGAGATCCCAGGGGATTTCTCCGTGCGGGTGGGGATGATGAACCCTGCCACCATCCTTCCCGTCCTCGACGACCTCGCAGAGGCGTTCGCCGCCTCAAAGAAGGTATTCCGGTTTGTCCACATCCCGGTCCAGTCCGGTTCAGACAGGGTGCTCGCAGCCATGGGGCGGGGGTATTGTGCCAGTGACTTTACCGCCATCGTCGATGCGTTCAAAAGACAGATCCCTGATCTGAGGGTCTCCACCGATTTTATCGCCGGTTTTCCCACCGAGACCGGTGAGGACTTCGCGCTCTCGATCGACCTCCTCCGGCGCACCACACCGACCAAGGTGAACATCACCCGTTTCTCTTCCCGTACGGGGACGGCGGCAGCGTCCCTTCCCGATCTGCCGGACCGGATCAAGAAGGAGCGTTCACGTGCTCTCACCCGTGCCGCCAACGCCCTCTACGATACCATGCATGCCGCGCGTATCGGCAGGATCATTCCGGTGATGGTGACCGAGGAGCGTATCCGGGGCACGGTCGTCGCGAGGGATGCATCCTATCACCCGGTCGTGATCAGAGAAAGACTCCCCCTCCGCACGCCGTGCATGGTGGAGATCACCGGCCATTCCCGCCATTACCTGCTGGGGCGGAGAATGAGCCAGTGAAAAATTTGGGGTGCGGCAAAATTTTTCTCCTGCCCGGTGCATCCTCCCTACTATGGAGGAGGTGGGCGGATGCGAGCTCTCCGCACGAAAAGCGGAGTTTCTCGCCTATATCTATGCGAAAGGGTGCAGGGCACGGACCGGCGAGCTTGCGCGCCGCTTCCAGGTCCACCCCTCGACCATCACCAAGACCCTCGAGGAGATCGCGGCCTCCGGGTTTCTTGCACATATCCCCTACCGCGGGGTGACGCTCACCCCTGAAGGGTGCGCCTGTGCCCGCTATCTCCAGAGGAGGCACCGGATCCTCTCACTTATGTTGAGCAGGTTCGGCTTTTCCCCGGATG
>JAVVFN010000035.1:0-10669 GCA_032250645.1 Methanomicrobiaceae archaeon
CTCACGTTCTCTGTTGCGGAAATCGAATGGCAGGAGGAAGGGAACTACGTGATTGGATGGTGGGATGAAGGTACGGCCAGGTGGATCGAGGTTAATAATACAGAGATAAATCCGGCCGGAAAAACCATCTCCGGACCGGTGTCACACTTCTGTGTCTACGCGCTGTTTGTGGTGTCCATACCCCCGGCTGTTCACGGGGAGGTGGAGCCTTCCAACACCGTAGAGGGGCCTCAGGGGACCGTCACCGGGTTTGCGCTCGTCACGTTCCTGGAGCTCGCCACGAAAAATCCGTTCCTCCTGCTGGCCGCCATCATTATCTTGGTCTACGTTGTCTACTGGATCAGGAAAAAATAATCACTTCATTTTCGTTTTGATCCCATACGACAGAGGCAGAGAGCTATGCAGGGATCGGATATCCGCTCCTCAAAAAAGGCAGATATTGAACTCTTCAAAGAAAAGGGTGAGATTGGAGGATTACTCAGGTTTCTCAAAGACTGGGATCCCGAAATACGCTGGCTTGCGGCAGATGCCCTCGGGTCTCTGGGCAAAGAGGCCACCGGTCCATTGATCCGCCAGTTGAAAAGGAAAAACCGGTATCTCCGTCTGGGTGTCATCGAGGCGCTCGCGCAGATCGGAGATCCGGACGCGGTGCCGCCGCTGGAATCGCTCCTCTCAACAGAAAAGCGGATTGAAATACGGTTTCTTACGGCGGTTGCACTTGGTGAGATCGGCGATCTGAAGGCAGTGCCGGTGCTGGAAGCTCTCCTCTCGGACAGGAGCAAATATGTCCGGTTCGGGGCGGCATCCGCACTTGATCAACTTGGATGGAAGCCGGGGACCGTTACGGAAGATGCCCGGTACCGCATTGCGAAGCAGGACTGGGAAGGAGCGATCGCCCTCGGGGATGCCGCGATTGTCCTGCTCGAGGAAGCTCTTGGTGACCCGGACCGCCAGATACGGCTGCAGGTCATCGACCTGCTGGGCAGACTGCCCGATGAAAAAGGGGAAGCTGCCTGCAGGAGAGCGGTCACCGACCCGGATCCGGACGTCCGCTGGCATGCAGTCTGCCCACGTTGCGGTCCGGGGAGTTCGCTGCTGCGTCTTACCATGGCCATCATGCACCGGGCACGGCCAGGGAAAAGCCCTGCTGTTGCCGCACTCCTCAACCTGTTATTCCTGGGGCTCGGCTACAATTATGTGGGCAAGTGGTGGGGATTTCTGCTGTTCCAGCTGAATATCACATTCATCCTGCTTTTTTCGTTCCTGCTTGGCCCCCTGCTCCCCCAGCTGCTATCGCTCTCTGTTTCATCTGTCTGCAGCGTGCACGCATTCCAGATTGCATCTCGACGGTTGGAGGGGCTGTAATCAATGGATCTTTTCGGGGTGTTGGGGTTGGGCAAACCTGATGTGGAGCGCCTGGCCCGAAGAGATGATCTGCACGGGCTCATTCAGGCCCTCAACTACAGTGATCCTGACATCCAGTGGCAGGCAGCCCATGCAATCGCCGGGATTGGCCATGAAAGACTTGAAGAGATCCTCCCGGCACTCCGGAGCAGGAACAGGTATGTCCGGACCGGCATCATAGGGGCTCTCTCGGAGATAAAAGATGCAAGGGCTCTCCCGGGCCTGATCTTTTGTCTCCAGGACCGTTATGATGAGGTCAGGTGGGGGGCAGCGCTCGCGCTGGGGGAGATCGGCGATCCTTCGGCGATCCCGCCGCTCGTCCAGGTGCTCAGGGATGAAAATAAATATGTCAGGCACGGTGCAGCCAGAGCCCTGGAAAAGCTCAGGTGGAAACCCGCAAAACCCGAAGAACAGGCGTATTATTCCCTCGCATCGCTGGAATGGCCCGCGCTCGGCTCCATGGGAGAAGAGTCGCTTCCCGCACTGAAACTCGCTCTTTCTGACCGCGATCCCGGGGTGCGGAAGCAGGCAGTCGCCACCCTCGGGACAGTGCGGACCACAATGTCCGCCCCTGCCTTCATGCATGCGCTCGCCGATCAGGATGAAGAGGTCCGCTGGGAGGCGGTCCGGAGTGCATCCGGTGCCGGCATCGCCATGCGGTATCTCCCCCGGGGGCTCGCCAACCGCCCTCAGACGAGGAAAAATCCTTATATCGCGGCGTTCCTGAATTTCATCCTCCCGGGTTTTGGCTACTTTTATCTTGGCATCTGGTGGGGGATCCTCGTCTTCCAGATCGATGTCACCCTGACCGTCTGGCTGTATGCGTATGAGGGAGGCTCTCTCAGTTCGTTCTTTCTCCTGCCGGTCTACGCGATCCTGGCGTTTCACGCATGGTACATCGCGGTCAATATGCCTGATCTGTAGACGATTTTCTCTTTACCTGAAACGCAATTCTCATCACCTTGTCAGGTGACCAAGTTAGCATATGGTACTGACCAAGCGAATCATTCCCTGCCTCGATCTCAAGGACGGAAGGGTGGTCAAGGGCACCCATTTTGTGGAGCTTCGGGACGCAGGGGACCCCGTGGAGCTCGCACAGCGCTACAATGAGCAGGGTGCGGATGAGGTCGTCTTCCTCGATATCACTGCATCAAAGGAGCGGCGGGGGATCATCATCGACGTGATCAAACGCGCCGCCGACCAGCTCTTCCTCCCGCTCACGGTGGGAGGGGGGATCCGGACGATCGAGGACATGTCCCAGATCCTGCGGTCAGGGGCGGACAAGGTGAGCATCAACACCAGCGCGGTGCAGAACCCGGACCTTATCCGCCAGGGAGCCGAAAAGTTCGGGACCCAGTGCATCGTGGTGGCCATCGACGTCCGCCGCAATTTTACGCCCAATCCTGAAGGGACAGAGATCATGCTCGAGGACGGACGGCGTTGTTGGTACGAGGTGGTGGTCTACGGCGGGAGCAACCCCACTGGGATAGATGCCCTCTCCTGGGCGAAGGAAGCAGAAGGGAAGGGCGCAGGAGAGATCCTCCTCACCAGCATGGAGACCGACGGGACAAAGGACGGTTTTGATATCCCCGTCACCGCCTTAGTCTCGGATGCCGTGGGGATCCCCGTGATCGCGAGCGGAGGCGTCGGAACCCTCGAGCACTTCTATGAAGGCTTTGTCCGGGGCCATGCAGATGCATGCCTTGCAGCCAGTATCTTCCACTACGGGGAGTTTACGGTCCGGGAGATCAAGGAGTACCTGGCCCGGAAGGGGCTCCCCATGCGGCTGTAAGATCGAGCTCTAGTGCGGCGACGGGGTGCTCAAGGTCAAACGTGTTGAGCACGAGCGGGTGCACCTCCCCAAAGACCCCCATCTTTTTTCCTGCGAGCAGGAGATTGCCCCGCCGCCCCTCGATGAAGGCCGGGTCTTCTGAGACGGCCACTGTGTAGGGAATGGCGAGTTCCCTGCACAGGGCGTCGGCCACTGCGTAGATCTCAGAGAAATCCGCCTGTGAGTGGGCGGTCACCGCGGCGATGCTCTGGTCTGTCACCCCGCCGCATACCACATCCCCTGCGGCAAAGAGCCTCTGGGGGAGTTCACGGTGCACGTTGTACTGGAGTTCCTCCATGAGCAGGGGGAGGATCTCGGTCCTGACCACGGTCTGCTCTTCGCTGATGGGGTGCATCAGGGAAAGCACCCCGGCTTTTCTCTCCCGCTGCATCGCGTCGTACAGCACACGTTCACTGGTAAGGGTGAAGGGGATCATCTCGAGGTATCCGAGACCCGTCATGATGGCGCGGACGATCGAGAGCCTCCTCATCACGGGGTGCTGGGTCCCGATGGTGGGAGTGGGCGGGAGCTCAGGGGAGATCCTGCCATACCCGTAGGCGATGGCGACGTCCTCAAAGAGGTCCCAGTCATGCATGATATCGGCACGGTAACAGGGGACCTCCACAAGGACGTGGTCGGAGCCGTCAGGCCGGGCACCAAACCGCATGGCGGAAAGATACGTTGCCATCTCGTCGGCGGTGAGCGGAAAGCCAAGCAGCCGGCTGCACTCCTCGACACTGACCTTCCTGAGGGACGGTGTGAGGTGCGGCACAGGTCTCCCGTTGATCTCCACGGCCTCGATGACCGCGCCGGTCTCGGCAAAGGCGGTGCAGATGATGTTCACCGCGATCTCCACCGCACGCGGATCGGTGCCGGTGGTGTCAAGAAGGATGGTACTGGTCTCTTCGGTCACCCGGGTGAGCTCCCCGTTGATGATGGGCGGGAAGGAGAGCACGCGGTCGTCCGCATCCACGATGAGGGGGTATCGGGGGAATTGCTCCACGACATGCGCATAATCTCTCCCTTTGGGGTGGTCCCGCAGGATCTCCCGCATGGTCATCTCGCGCGTAAAGTCGAGGGGGACGAACGAGGTCTCGGGGTCGGCGGCGAAGTAGCGGAACGGGGGGGTGACCGCATCCATGTCATGGATCCCGATGGCCACCTTCTTTCTCCCCCTCCCGACTGCCCAGTGGAGGGCCTCCTGCAGCCCCATGAGGCTCACGATCGAGTCTTCATCGAGCCTTACATTCCTGATGACCGCCGACCCGAGGTACGGCCTGATCTCCTCGAGCCCCGGCTCAATGCGGAACTTTATTTTCGGGGGCTCGACCGGGTAGCGTACAAGCCCCGTCTCGATGCCCATGAAACCACGGAGTGCCCGGGCGACCCCCTCGGTGGAGAAGAGGTCGGGACGGTTGGCGAAAAACTCGACGTCCGCATGGTCCTCCTCTATCCGCTCGATGTCGGCCCCGAATAAGGGGATCTCATTGAGGATGGTCTTGCGGTCTGATCCAACCAGCGCTTCGAGGTAGGCGTAGGGGAGCGTGATGACGGGCATCCTAGATCCCTCCCCTGACCGCATGGAGGAGGGGGGTGTCCCTGACCCATTCCACGTCGCTCCGGTAGAGCTGCCGGAGGTCTTTGAGTCCCAGCCTCAGCATCGCGAGCCGGGATACTCCGAGCCCCCAGGCAAGGACCGGGTGGCGGAGCCCGCAGGGGACGGTGACCTCTTCCCGGAAGACCCCTGCCCCGCCGAGCTCGACCCAGCCGAGACCGTCCACCCATACCTCGGGCTCGACGCTGGGTTCGGTGTAGGGGAAGTAGCCGGGGCGGAACCGGACGTCCTCAAAACCCATCAGGGAATAAAATTCCCTCAGGATCCCGAGGAGGTGGCGGAAGGAGACCCCCTCGTCCATCACGATGCCCTCGAGCTGCTCGAACTCGGGGAGGTGGGTGGGGTCGATCGCCTCCCGGCGGTAGACGCGCCCGATGCAGAAGGCCTTTACCGGCGGCTCGGGATGGTGGCGCAGGTGCTGGATGGTGAGGCTCGTGGTATGGGTGCGGAGCACGCACTGCTCTGCCCGCCCGCGGTCCCAGACGCCGCCCCAGCCGGTGGAGGAGGTCGGGCCCCCGAATTCATGGATATCCCGCACTTCCTCCCAGCCGGGGGGAAGATCGCATCTCAGGTCAAGGAAAAAGGTATCCTGCATCTCGCGTGCAGGGTGATCCTGCGGCTGGAAGAGCGCGTCAAAGTTCCAGTACGAGCTCTGCACGATATCGCCGTAGATCTCGGCAAACCCCATCTGAAGGAGCACTGCCCGCATCTCGTCAAGGAGCCGCTGGTAGGGGTGGGATTTTCCGGGGACCACCCTGCGGGGGAGCGTGGTGACATCGTAGCGCCGGAGATTCTTCTCCCTCCATTCGCCGGATATGATGAGATTGCGGGAGAGGGTCCCCACCTCTTCTGCAAGATCGAGCCCGCGGGCGGCGAGGCTCTCTCCCTCCGACGTGATGGCGAGGGTGTAGGTGACTTTTCTCTCTTCCTCCACGAGGCCGCGCTTTGCAAGTTCCAGGACCCCGGGGCCGCCCCGCAGGGGTTCCTGCAGTGCCCGCTCCTCCTCTCCCGCCGGGGCCTCCCCGGTCTTCTCCACCGTCCCGTCCCTGATGGTGACCCATCCTTTCTTTCGCATCCACCCGATCCCGATACGGGAGAGGGGATGGCTCTGGAGGGCCTTCATGCTGGTGGAATGGTCAAAGGAACGGTAGAGCTGGCGTTCAGGAAGGCCATGCTCCCTGTATGTTTCTCCTTCTTCCGTGAGGTGGTAGGAGACCTCCTCCGACCGCTGGATCTCCACGAGCCCCTTCTCTTCACAGAGCGCCGCATGCTGCATAACGGCCTCGGGGGTGGTCTTGAGATCTTGCGCCAGCATCTCCGGATCTGCCTGCTTCATCCTGTTCAGGGCGAGGAGGAGCCTCTTTTCGTTTCGCGTCAGTTCCATGTCATACCACCGCTTTATGGGCTACCGCGTCCATTTTGTCCCGGAATTCTGCCAGGAATTCGCGTACCCGCTCGAATGTTTCCTTCTTGCAGGTGCCGCACATGAGCGACCCCTCCCTGCAGGACCGGCAGATCTCTCCAAGCTCCTCATCGTCATCGACGAGGTGGAAGAGGTTGAGGAGGTAGATGGTACATTTTTCCGGCTCTCCCCCAAGCCGTTTCTGTTCTTCCAGAGTGGAACGCCCTCCGGTAAGGGCGTTTGCAATCTTCTTTTTGATCTCGTTCTCTGGCTCAAAAAATCCAAACGAGCTCCCGGGGATGCTGCTCGACATCTTTCCCCCTCCAAGGCCGGGCATGAAGACGTGATAGGTGGACGAGGGCAGGTAGAACCCGTACCCTCCGAATGCTCGTTCGACCTGCCGGGCCGCGTCATCCACGAGGTCGAAGGGGGCACCGGGAATGTCCACGTGTCCTTCATACCGCCTGGAACCCGAAAAAATCGTTGCGATCTCTTTTAAGGCTTCGGGGGGCGCATTCTTGGACCTGACGCTGACATAGCCTCCCCTCTGCTCGACGGTGAACATGCGGAGCTTGTAGGCAACGTCCCTGGTGAGCCGGATATGCGGGTCCTGGTCAATCCCCACCGGGACGATGGTGGGTGCCGGGCCGGCATCGAGCTGGGGGAAGAGGATGTCCGCGACCTGGGTGATGACACTCATTGCGTGGCCGAGCGCGGTCTCCTGGGAAAACCCATAGATCGCATTGAGATCGGCAAAATTTACCTTGATCGCGGCTTCAAAGGCAAGGTCCTTTACCTTCTCGTTGGTGCTCTGTGAATAGTGTGTCCCTTCGTAGCCGAGCGCGTAGAGGCAGCTCAGGTACTCCTGGGCATACTCGCGGCACTTCTCCCACGAAAGACTTCGAACCGCGTGCGCCTCCCGGTCCGCGATGGCCATGTAGCCCCTCCCGCCCTGCTGGACGTGCCAGACCATCTCCTTCATCACCATCAGGTGCCCGAGATGGGGGTGGCCCGACGGCATGAACCCGGAGAGTACATGGAACGGGGTATGCTGCTCGATGGCATCGAGGATTGGGCCATACTCCCGGTGCCCGATCACGATGCCGCGCCGGAAAAAGGAAGGCGGGTTCTTCATGCGCTGGATGATGGGTTCGATGGGTTCAATTCCAAATTCAGAGAAAAGCCTTTCCCTCTCTATAACCTGGCCGTTTGACCAGGGATTGATTCCCGACTCCATTGGACGCACTCACTCACAACTTGATCCTTGAAAATTCAATATACTGTATCATATTTCCGTCCGCACAGGCAAAAAGCATCTTCTTTCGGACGCTGTGCGTAAGCCTCACCGATCGCGAGACCAGGCTCATGGGAAGCGTAACCCCAGCCCCGATTGCGTGCACGAGCATCTCGGAATGTGGTTTTTTCCCTGAATACACCCGGAAATGGTGGCCGAATTTGTAGCCGGTCCGGACGATATACCCGTGATCCCGCAGGTAAGTGTATACTTCTGCCTTCTCACCGAACTCGGGGTCTTCGCCCTCCATCATGCTGCGGTATTCCTCCTGGGAAAGACTCTCCTCTGAAAGAAGGAGCATATGTCGCCCGAGCAGGTAGGCGGATTCCACCGGCGAGAGCATGAGCCGTTCGTCATCGAGTCGTGTGCCGAACCACGCCTCCTCAAGGGGGTGGTGGGGAGAGGCCTTCCCGACCACGGTCAGGCGGTACCTCTCCCCTTCGACGGTAAACCCGGAGGGAGGGGACGCAACCTCGGGGAGCGAAACGTCGCGCACCTCGTAATAGGTGAGCTCGTCCTCGTCGTCCACCACGGCGAGGAGGTACTGCTTGCGCATGTGACCCGATGCCGTGATCTCCCCTGCGACCGAGGAGAAATCGATCAGTTCCCGCTCGGAGATCACCCGGACGGAGTACCGCGATCTCCCGGTCCCCGGCCGCTCACCCCTCCGGAAGACGCGGAAATCATGAGGGCCGGGCTGGATGATGTAGCCGCGTTCACGGATATCCCGGTACACGAGGAACCTGCGGAAGAATCCGGGGGCTGTCGCGAGGACCGAGAGAAGAGTGTCAAAATCATGTCCCTCCACCTGGATCTTTCCCCTGTGGAGGAGGTAGAGCGCCTCTTCGAAAGAGAGCACCACTCCTCTCTTTGAGAGCCGACCGTATCCTCCCTGCTCATGAAGCGTCCGCCCTTCCGCAGGAAGGAGGACACCGTTCTCCTCCAATGTCGCCTTCACTCCAGAGTAAATGGGAATGCATCCTATATCAATGCCTTTCAGGCCGCAAGCTCACGCACCTTTTCGATATTCTGCCGGTCATCCCGCCGTTCATCCACCGGGGTCTCGCAGATGAGGGGGAGGCCGGTGAACGGGGGTGAATGGAGCATCAGGCGGAACCCTTCCTCCCCGATCTTCCCAATTCCGATGTGTTCGTGGCGGTCGACCCTGGTGCCAAGGTCGCCCTTCGAGTCATTGAGGTGTATCATGTGGAGGTGCTCAAGGCCGATGACCGAACCGAACAGGTCCATGGTGGCACCGATGCCCTCCCCGGTGCGAAGCTCGTACCCGGCCGCAAATCCGTGGCAGGTGTCAAAGCAGCACCCGACCCGTTCGATCTCCCTGATCCCATCCATGATCTGGCGTATCTGTTCAAATGTTCCTCCCATGCTGTGGGCAGTCCCTGCAGTATTCTCAAGGAGGAGCATCACGTTTCCCGGGGCCTTCTCAAACGCGGTATTGATCCCCTGCAGGAGACGGGCACGTGCCGCCTCTTCCCCCTCTCCCCGGTGGCTCCCGAGATGGGTCATGAGGTAGGGAATGCCGAGGAGCTCACAGCGCCGGAGCTCCTCCTCCAGTGTTTCGCACGACCGGGCGTAAATCGCGGGATCGGGGGTTGCAAGGTTGGGAAGGTAGGGCATATGGGCGACCACAGGGCCGATCCCTGATTCTGCGACCCTTTTCCTGAAGGTCTTCACCTCTCCCGGCGCAAGATCCCTGCTCTTCCAGCCACGGGGGTTCCGGGTGAAGATCTGGAACGTATCGCACGTCCGTTCGAGGGCACGGTCGACTGATCGGTCGATGGAGCCTGCAATGGAGACGTGACAGCCGACCCGAACCATGGTAAGAGGAGTGTGCACCGGATGCACATAAAAAGGGAGGAGGTCTTCAGGGTATTATTCAGCACCGGAGGAGCGAGAGGAGCTCGGAGATGATATACTTCCCCATCGTGTCGCATCCCGCGGTACCTCCGATATCCGGGGTGCCGATTCCTCTCCCGAGCACGCTCTTTATCGCCTGCTCGATCGCGGCGGACTCTTCTGCACGCTGGAAGTGGTCGAGAAGGAGGGCAGCGCTCAGGATGGCCGCAATCGGGTTTGCGATGTTCTTTCCCGCGATATCAGGGGCGCTCCCGTGGACCGGCTCAAAGAGGGCACACCTCTCTCCGATGTTGGCGCTGGGAAGCATGCCGAGCCCTCCCACGAGATATGCAGCCACATCGCTGAGGATATCGCCGAAGATATTGGTGGTGACGATCACATCGTACCGGTGAGGGCAGCGGAGGATGTCCAGCGCAAGCGCGTCGATATACTGGCTGCTGCAGGGTACGCCCTCCCTCGCCGCCACTTCGAGGCAGATCTCGCGGAAGAGGGTGTCGGACTTGATGACGTTTGCCTTGTTGCCCACCGTGAGGTGGCGCCGCCTCTTCGCGATCGAGCAGGCATACCGTGCGATCCGCTCAGTCCCGCGACGGGAGACCACCCGCACGGTGCAGGCCCGGTCCGGCTCGGTCCACTCGATCCCCGAATAGAGCCCCTCGGTGTTCTCCCGGACGATGACCATGTCGAAGGTCTCCCCCTTCACCGGGCGCATGTTTGCATACAGGTCCAGCTCGTGGCGGATCTGGAGCATTACGCTCCGGTAATCCGGGTCGACGGGTGTTGTGATGGCGCCGAAGAGGACCGCATCGGCATTCCTGAGCTCATTGATCTCCTCCTCCCCGCAGGCTACCCCGGTCCGTTCCCATTTCCCGTACCCGACCTCCACCTCGAAAAATTCCGCATCCGGCAGCGTGATCTCCAGCACCCTGCGGGCAATGGGGACGACTTCATGGCCGATCCCGTCTCCCTCCACCACGGCGATCCTCAACTTCTCCCCCTCCATGCGTCCACCAGCGTGCACACCGCGTCTGCGATCTCCCTCGGCGATGCCCCCCAATGGACCACATACCCGGTGGCGTCCCCCCTGACCAGGCCTTCCCGCTCTTTCCTGCAGCACCGGGCAATGTAGGGCTGCTGGTGGGGCCCGTTCGCCGGGCAGATATCGACAAATGTCACGTCCTTTTCCCCGTAGCATGCATCAGCTATCAGCTCGCCGGTCAGGCACCCTGCCACCACCTCGCCACC
>JAVVFN010000036.1:0-10609 GCA_032250645.1 Methanomicrobiaceae archaeon
GAAGGGACCATCTTCGTCGACCCGGTCGACGGGACGCACAATGCCATCAAGGGCATCCCGTTCTATGCGATCTCCATCGGCTATGTACGCTCCGGGGAGACGCTGGCAGGATATGTGGAAGACCTTGCCGGCAAAGATCGGTTCAGCGCCGTGAAGGGCGAAGGGTCCTATCTGAACGGCTCTCCTGTCCGCATCTCCCGCACGTCCCTCCTCGAGGAGAGCACGATGAGCGTATATGGGAGAAAGTTCAACCCCGCAACCGTGCTCAGGCTGGGACAGAAGATCCGGCGCTGGCGCCTCCTCGGTGCCTCCGCCCTCGAACTCTGCTATGTCTCCTGCGGGAGGCTGGACGGGTTCATCGACGTCCGGGGCACGCTGAGGGTGACCGATGCGATCGCGGGCATGCTCATCTGCGAGGAGGCCGGAGGGGTGGTGAGCGACCATAAGGGGAGACCGCTCCGGTTCCCCGGGGAGGTCACGGTCGGAAAGTGCCTGGTCGCAACGAACGACGCCATTCATGGAAAGGTGATCCAGTACCTGCAGGAGTGATGGAAGGATGAAAGTTGTGCTGATCTGCCGCCTCGACGATGTCCGTGCCCTCGAATACACGCGGAACCTCGCGTCGTTCCTTTGGGAAGAGGGGCACGAGGTGGTCTTTGAGGAGGGAACCGGTACTGCCCTTGGGGAGAGCGGAATCGACTTTTCACGGCTCTCAGGCGATATCGCGGCAGTGATTGGGGGGGACGGTTCTGTGCTGCTCACCATCCAGCGGATGGAGCGCCAGATCCCGGTAATGGGGATCAACTGGGGGGAGGTCGGGTTTCTCACGGACCTTGAACCCGAAGAGGCAGAGGAGGTCTTCCGGAGGATCGGGCAGGAGGGGTTTTCAGTCGATGAGAGGATGAGGATCCTGATCACCGTCGACGGCGCTCCGCTCGGGAATGCACTCAATGAAGCGGTCATCGCCACACTCCGCCCGGCAAAGATGCTGCGGTTCTCGGTTCATATCGACGGGATCCGGGCAGAAGAGTTCCGTTCGGACGGTCTCCTGGTGAGCACCCCCACCGGTTCCACTGCCTACGCGATGAGCGCCGGTGGACCGATCGTGGACCCGCGGATCGCCGGGTTCCTGCTCGTACCGCTCGCCCCCTACCTGCTCTCCTCCCGCCCTCACATCATCTCGACCAGCCGGAAGCTCGAGATCCGCCTCGACAGTGAGAAGCCTGCCCGGCTGGTGCTGGACGGCCAGCTCAGCCTGGAGCTCCACAGGGAGAGTGTGATCCGGTGCACAAAATCCCCCGATCCCGCCCTCTTTGTGGACGTGGGAAGGAACTTTTTCGAGAAAGTGGAGAGAAAACTCCGAAAACTCTGATTTTTTCTGCGTCGTTCCACAGTTTTATCTGTGATCGGGTCGTCAACTCTCCTTGGTTATCGACTTGATACCCGGAATTATGGAGGAGTAGAGGGAATGGAGGACCAGATGCGACATACCCCGGCCTATGGCGATATCGCCGATATGCTCAAGACCTACCTCGGGCTCGAGGGGTCCCCGGTAGCAGTCAAGCTGGCAAAGACGAAGGAGGCTATTCCGCCCGGTATCCCCGAGATCGAGGAGAGCGTGCGCCACTGCTTCATGGTGAGCCTGGCGAGGAAGGAAGGGCGGATCTTCTATGCAACCGCAGAGAAGCACCAGTGTATGGGCGGTGCGTGGGCGCTTGGACTGCGAGAGCTGACCCCCAGCCTCAAGTCCGGCGAGTTCTACTACAAGCTCGGGAAGTTTGAGAGCTGGGCCGGGTGCATGAGGACCATCCAGAGGGTGCCCCATGTCCATGTCCCGGGAGGCTCGGAGGGACCTACCTATGCCACCGTCTACGCCCCCCTCGAGAAGGCTCCCTTCGACCCGCACGTCGTGGTGATCATCGGTCCACCGCGGGCGATGCTGAAGCTGGCGCAGAGCATCCTGTACCTGCGGGGCGGCAGGATCCAATCCGAGATGTCGGGTATCCAGTCGGTCTGCGCCGATGCGGTGGCCCAGACCTACATGACCGGGGAGGTGAACTTCTCCCTCGGGTGCGACGGGTCCAGGAAGTTCTCGGGGATAGAGGACGGCGAGATGGTCATGGGGATCCCCGGGGAGTGCGTGGCCGAGATCGCTAAGAACCTCAAGATCGTCACCGGTGCGCCCGGTTCGATCTGAACCACCCTTTTCATGCACTGAAATTCTTGGGAGTTTTCGGTGCTGATTCCCTGTAGAAGTCTTATGAGGGGTGCCGCCTAACCTCTGGGTAGGTGATCGAGGGTGCAGGTTTCGATGAAGCTCGAGATAAAGGACGTGCCCGGACAGCTCCTCTCCGCGCTCAAGCCCGTCTCAGAGGTGGGAGGAAATATCATTGCAGTCATCCACCAGCGGGATCCCACCACGACATCCGACGTGGTGGACGTCCAGATCATGCTTGAGGTGCCGGACCAGCAGCTGGACCGGCTCATCGATCTGATCCGGCAGCAGGGAGTCAATATCATACGGATCAATGAGGAGCGGCTGCTTGTCCGGCATTCGGTCCTCCTCATCGGCCACCTGATGCATACCGACCTCTCTGATACGGTCGACCGGATCGACTCGTCGGGGTATGCCGAGGTCGCCGAACTCACCCTTGCCATGCCGGCGATCGATGAACCGTCCTCCGCGAAGATCACCCTCAAATCCGCAAACCTGGAGGAGATGAAAAAGGCGCTCGATATACTCCGCGAGATCGCGGGAGAGAAGGACATCCTGATGATCGAGCCCCTGGAGGACGAAGTATGAGGATCGCCATTCTGGGGTTTGGTTCTGTCGGGAGGGGCCTTGCGGAGGTGCTTGCACAGCAGGATCTCGGGATCACGATCACGGCGGTCGCCGACTCGAGGAGCGGCCTTATCGACCCTTCGGGGATCCCTGCCGGAACGATCCTGGAGCGGAAGCGCACCACCGGGATGTGCGGGGATGCCGGGGTGACCGCGAACGAGATCCTGGCCTGCGGTGAGTTCGACCTGCTCGTCGAGGTGACCCCGACCAATGCAGAGACCGGGGAGCCTGCGCTGGGGTATATCCGGCAGGCTCTCGGGAAGGGGATCCACGTGGTCACCTCCAACAAGGGGCCGATCGCGGTCGCCTACCCGGAGCTCGCGACACTGGCAAGGGAGCATGGCGCAGAGCTACGGTTCGAGGCCACGGTCTGCGGGGCCATCCCCCTTATGCTGGGCCTGCGGAACGGGCTTGCCGGGAATACGATCAGGAAGATCTCGGGGGTATTCAACGGCACCTGCAATTATATCCTCACCCGGATGGCCGACGAAGGGCTTACCTATACCCAGGCCCTCGCGGAGGCCCGCGAACTCGGGTATGCCGAGGCAGATCCCACCTACGATGTGAAGGGGATCGATGCCGCCATCAAGCTCGTCATCCTCGCAAATACCATCTTTGGCATGGACAAGAGGCTTTCGGACGTGGAGATCACGGGGATCGAGAGCCTCACCACCGACAGCTTCGCCCTCATGGAGGACGATGACTGCACCCTCCGGCTCATCGGGGAGATCATACCCGAAAGAGAGATCCTGCGGGTATCGCCCCGGATCCTTTCCCGCAACCACGTGCTGGTGGTGGAAAACACACTCAATGCAGTGACCGTCGAGGCTGACCTCGCCGGAGAGGTGACCTTCATCGGGAAGGGCGCCGGCTCGCGGGAGACGGCAAGCGCGATCCTCTCCGACATCCTCTTCATCAGGGAATTTTATGTCCAGCGTACTTGAACGGCGAAAGGAACTCCTGGAATTGATGCGCCTGCTTACGCTGGAGAAGGGCTACTTCACGGTCACGGACATCTCCGATTCCATGCAGATCCCCCGGAGCACGGCGCAGGACTGGTTCAACCGGCTGATCGACGAGCGATGCATCCTCCAGAAGAAAGAGAAGCGGGGGAGGCACCCGGCGGAATACGTGGTGACGAGCGCGATGCTCTCGAGCGCCTGCCGCCGCATCTTCACCACCGTCGACGACGATATGGTGGCCATCTACCATGAATGCATGAGCGGCGGATGTGCCGCCTACTGCGCCTTCCAGCATAATCTTGCCGGGGGGGCAATCGCCCGTGCACGGCAGGAGGGAACGCTCCTGATCGAGCATGCGAGGCTGGGAGAGTATGATACCGATGTGGGCATCTACCCGTCTGCTGCAGTGGGCATCGTGGGGGTCCGCCGCGAGGGGGACCGCATCATCCAGCGTATCCGCTGTTTCGGCGGTCCTGCCTATTCGCTCACCGAGATGATGATGATGGCCAAGGGGGTGGAGGACGTAGTGCTCCGCCGGGAAGGAGCGATGGTGGAGGGTGAGGTAATCACCCGGGCACTCGAGCACGCGATCATCGGCGTGGACGATACGGACTCCAGGAGCGGTGGTGCGACCTTCGCCCTTGCCCTTGGCCTCCTGCAGTATATCGGGAAGATGAACGGGGTGATCCCCATCGCCCACCACGTGGTCATGCTCAACCCCTACCATGTGCGGCGGACTGCCGGGAATGCCTGCAGCTTCATCGAGTTTGCCATCGAGCCAGGCAGGTTTCCCCAGCTCCCCGGGGTCATCTCCCGCTTCGTGGCCGAGGAATCTCTCTCTCCTGAGTGGGGGGTCGCGATCAAGCGCGGGTTCCTCATTCCCGACGAGCTGCGGAAGTTTGGAGAGGAAGCCCGGGCCCGTGATATCCCCCTCGAGGAGGCCCGAGATCTTGCGGGACGGTGCGGGATCACCCTGATCGGGGGAGCGGGAATCATCGGGGCGCTCGCGGCCATCACCTTCTCCGGCCTCTCCAGCGAGGTCATGCTCACCCCCCTGGGGGAGGGCGAAGGTGAGGCCAAATTGCTCCGCGTATAGATAGCGCTGTTGTCAGGATTCGATAAATAAATTCGATTTTTTTGGAATAACTGGAAAAATTATTTCGAAAACCTTGATGCTGGAAGAACTATTTATTTTTATTTTGTTATTTTTATATTCTCTGGCAGGAAAGTTATATATAGGAAGATATTGCACTTCTCATCATCCCCAGAATGTGCCTCAGGTGAAAAATCCGGCGGGCACTCGAACGCTGAACATTGTGAGCTCCTCTGTTCGGCCTTCGTGGATGGAACTTATATAAAATGAGGTAAACCGCCTATACAGGATATAGGGGGGAACATGTGATGAAAGATCGACCGGTATTAGTTGCCATAGTCCTTCTTCTCCTGGTCCTCGGCGCTTTCGCGACCCCCGCGATCTCTGCCGCGACTCCGGAGATTGGCTGTAATAACAAGAACTACTTTGCGAAAGACTCGGTGGGAGTGCCGGGTGTCGAACGCGGGCATTTCAAGTACGAGGAGGATAATACTCTTCTCGATTACGACCTGAAGATCCTGACCAATGAGACATTTCTTGATGGATTAATCCACATTCGAGCCCAGAACAATCCTTCCGTCTTGAGACTTGATTATACTCAAGGATGGTCGACGCTGACAGAGGATGAACTCCTGCCACCCTATGAAGGATTGACATTCCACTATCTCCGGCTCCTCATGGACTACAACATGACCTACCTGAATCTTACGGTGGAAAGGGAAGGAAAAACGACGGATGTTAACGCGCCCATCTTCAACAAGGGTATCTGTATCCTCTCCGATTCCCTGATCATGGGGGCGGTGTTTTACGATATCGATGGGGACGGGATTTATGATGATGGAGAATACGGTATAGAAGATATCTCTGTATCGGTTCCGAACAGCGGTGCTGATACTGTAAAGACTGATGCTTCAGGAATGTTTTATTTCACCGTATCCCCTGGCCAGTATACAGTCAGTGTCAACCCGGCAGGTTACAACAATACCACCCCAACAGATGTTGCGGTTGACGTTCCCATCGGAAGCGGCGCCTTCGTCCTCTTCGGCCTGAACGGAACTCCCCCCACACCCGATCCCGCCATCGATATCGAGAAGTCCACTAACGGGTACGATGCAGACACCACCCCCGGACCGTCAATCCCGGTCGGTGAACCGGTGCAATGGACGTATGTCGTAACCAATACCGGCAATGTCGACCTTGAAAATATCGCGGTGACCGACGATAAGCTGGGCGATATCTGCACCATTCCTTCCCTCCAACCTGGCGAATCGGATAGCTGCACGGCATCCGGAATTGCCATCGCCGGACTCTACACAAATGTCGGCAATGTTACCGGTGAATACGATGGAATGAGCGTCTCTGACGAGGACCCGAGCCACTATACCGGTACTATGGTAGGGGCGGCCATCGATATCGAGAAGTTTACCAACGGAGAGGATGCGGACACTTCCCCCGGCCCGTCAATCACTGTCGGCAGTTCTGTGACCTGGACCTACAATGTCACGAACATTGGAACGGTTACCCTGTCTGATATCAATATCACCGATGATCAACTGGGCGATGTCTGCACCATTTCATCACTCGCTCCCGGTGCAAGCGATACCTGCACCGAGACAGGAATTGCAGAACCCGGACAGTACAGCAACCTTGGCACGGCGAGTGTTGAATATGACAGTACCTTATACACCGAAACCGACCCGAGCCACTACTACGGAGAATCCGGACCGTCCACGGCGACAATCCGGGTCTGGAAATACGAATATCCTGAGGAAAATCCGGTCAATGGATGGAAATTTACCGTCGACGGGGAGACAAAACCCACGGAACCTGATGGACATGTGGACTTTGAGGTTTCTGCGCCGGGCACCTACACCGTGACCGAGGAGATAAAGCCAAGCTGGGTGAATGTTTCCCCCACCAGCAAGGAAGTCACCGTCACCTCCGGCGTCCATGAAGTCTATTTCGTGAACTTTGAGGGCGCAAAAGTGACCGTCTGCAAGCTGGACCAGTTTGAAAATGCGGTCGAGGACTGGCATGTGTTTGTGGACGAGATTGAGCAGATCACCGGAGAAGACGGCTGCACTGTGTTCTATATCGAAAAACCCGATACCTACACTATCACCGAGGAATCGCGGGCGGGCTGGACCCCGATCGGAGCGACGAGCTACGAAGTGAAGGTCAAACCAGGGGAAGAATACGGGCCCTTCAACTTCACCAACCAGTTCGAAGGCGCCGTGTTAGTGAATGCGGAGAAGTACGTATCCGCCGATGGAGAGGACTGGTATCAGTCACTTCCAATCCCGTATGACGATGACGTCTACTGGAAGATCGTGATCGAGAATAGGGGCGCGGTGCCTGTTGATATCACTGTCAACGATACCCTTGATGGAGAAAAAATTGCAGTTTCCTGCAGCGAGGGTGAGATCTCCTCTTCGCTCGATCCGGGTAACAGCAGCGTCTGCATTATCGGGCCTCAATCCGCAGATGCAGGGATCATCTGGAATGAACTCGAGGTGAAGGGCTGCAATGACGGTGTCTGTGATACGAATACCGCATCGGCCTTCTATGAAGGGACCATCGACGCGGAGATCAACGTGGAGAAGTATGTCTCGGAGGACGGCATTGAATGGTACCTGTCAATCGCAGTCCCCGCAGAGACCCCGGTATACTGGAAGATCTTCATCGAGAACACCGGCACCCACACGCTCGGTCTCACCGTAGAGGATTACCTTGACGGCAGTCTCTTCGATACGGGCTGCACGTTCGATACCCTTGCGCCAGGTGAGAATATCAGCTGCACCACGGATTCAACCCCGGCCTTACCCGGCATCCACGAAAACTACGTCGAAGTGACTGGATGCTACGATGAGATCTGCGGCTCTGACAACGCGACGGCAGAGTATGAAGGCACCGTCACTGCCGACCTTCTGGTCGAAAAGTATGTGTCTGTGGACAAAGAGAACTGGTATTCGAACCTGCCGCAGGTGCCGGAAGGAAGCGACATCGCGTGGAAGATTTTCATCGAGAATACCGGCAGCCACACCCTCGATATCGAGGTGGAGGACTACCTTGACAGCAGTCTCTTTGATACGGGCTGCACGTTCCCGGAGAACCTGACGCCGGGTGAGAATACCACCTGCATCATCGATGATTCTGCAGAGCTGGGGAGCCACGAGAATTACGTCAAAGTCACGGGCTGCTACGGCGATATCTGTGAGACCAGCGATTCCCGTGCGACCTATTCGAGCCCCATCCCCCCGCAACCTGATGTCGGGGTCGATGTCGAGAAGTACGTCTCCATCGACAGGGCGAACTGGAGATCGTACATCCCATCGGTACCGGTTGACACGCCGATATGGTGGCAGTTTACCATCTACAACACCGGCTCGGATGATCTTGATATCCTCACGATCGGCGATAATCTACACGGGAGTCCCATCACCCTCGATTGCGAGGAGGAGATCCCGGGGATAATCCCGGCGGGCGAGAGTTATACCTGCACGTTCAAAGACCCCGAATATGCGATGGAAGGCAGACACATGGACAATTATGTCTATGTGGATGGCTGCAATGGGACCATAAATGAGGATTCATGTGATTTCGACTCGGACGAGGCATGGTACAACGGGGATATCACCACTGATATCGTCGTGAAGAAGTACGTCTCCCGCGACAACAAGACCTGGTCTGATTATTCAATCGAGATCCCGGTAGGAAGCGATGTCTACTGGAAGATCGTCATCGAGAACAAGGGCACCCACCCGCTCAATCTTACTGCAGAAGACCATTTCCGTGTTGGTTGGTGGGGAGATTGGGAAGAACTTGAGCTCACTTGTATCCCGGAGGTTCTAAAAGCCGGAGAGAAGATCTCCTGTGTTCTTGGCCCCTATACCGCTGAGAGAGGGTATGTTACAAATCAAATTGATGTGAAAGGCTGCTACGAGTCCCGGTCATCTGGCGAATTCTGCGATTCGGATGTTGACTATGCGGACTATCATGGCGAAATCAACGCGGATATCGAGGTGACAAAATACGTCTCCGGCGACAGGAAGATCTGGTATCATAGGTTTGAACCCCAGTTGCCGGTGGGGAGTGATGTCTACTGGAAGATCTTAATTGAGAATATAGGAGCGGCCCCGCTCGATCTTGAGATAACCGATAAACTGGATTATCAAGTGTATGTCCCGGTCTGCGACGAGGGGAGTCTCCCGACCTCGCTTGGTGCAGGGGAGAGTGCGTACTGCATCTGGAACGATACTGCAGAGCCAGGGTATCATTGGAACACGGTCGACGTTCAGGGCTGTTTCGATGGATACTGCGACTACGACTGGTATGGTCATTCCATGGCCGATTACATGGGAGTTTACGAGCCAAAGGCCACTTTCAACAAGGATGTGTCGAGCGACAACGTGACCTGGGACAATTATATCGAGCTCCCGTTCATGGACACGGTCTACTGGAGGATCGAGATCGAAAACACCGCACAGCACCCCATTGATATCACGCTCACCGATACGTACAAAGGTGTAACCTTTACTCCGCCGTGTCTTGAAGGAACACTCCCGTCAACTCTGGGAGTCGGGGAGGATGCGGTGTGCACATTCACAGCGACTGCCGAACCACCAGACCAGATCATATCCAATCGGGCCTTCCTCGAGATCTGTTATTACGGCTTCTGCGACTACCTTGAATCCACTGCCGAATACAAAGCAACGATTGACGCAGAGCTTGCAGTGAATAAGCAAGTCTCCCGCGACAACGAAACCTGGTCCGATAAGGTTGATGTCCCGGTGGGAGGCGATGTCTTCTGGAAGATCGAGGTAGAGAATACCGGCACCCATACACTCAACCTTACTCTTCCGTTCACACACATGTTTGACGGTCAACCTGCCGTGACGGACTGCACCCGGGGAGAGATTCCAAAATCGATAAATCCGAAGGAGAAAGCCACCTGCATCATCAATGGAACTGCTGACTATGGGAGACACGAGAACTATGTGCGGATTCAGGGGTGCGATCAATATTATGGTTCCATATGCGATGAGAAGGATGCCCGGGCGGTGTACACCGGCACCATCAATCCCGAACTGGAAGTCACCAAGCAAGTCTCCTCAAATGGCACCGACTGGTTCAATATGCCCATCACCGTCCCAATCGGGAGCGACATCTACTGGAAGATCACCATCGAAAACACCGGCACCCACACGCTGAATCTTGACGTCAACGATACGCTTGACGGCGATCCCTTCACGCTTGAATGCGCCAACTTCACCGAGCCGCTTGCGCCCGGCAATACTACCACCTGTATTATAGGACCGGACCCTGCCGCAACCGGAAGCCATGTAAACAGCGTCCGCGTGGATGGCTGCTTCGAATGGGATCACCCGTATTGCGACACACAGGTGGCTTCGAGCTCCTATTTCGGGAGCGGAGCTCCACAAAATGCTGCGATCGATGTGGAGAAGTACGTCCTCGTCAACCGGACCGGAGAGTGGGTGAGATATGACGGTGAATTCATGGATCCCACCTCCTTCCCCGTCCTCTTCAAGAATGAACCATTCAAGTGGGAGATCTGGGTGGAAAACAACGGGACTGTTCCCCTCGAACTGAACTGGACTGATAATTACAACGGCATTGCGTTCGATCTGAGCGAGCGATGCCCAAAGCAACTGGACCCTGGTATCAATGCTTCATGCTTCATCGACGATACTG
>JAVVFN010000037.1:0-1872 GCA_032250645.1 Methanomicrobiaceae archaeon
GATGCAACGTCCGTTCACCTCCCTGAACCCAACCCCCAACCCGAGATCCAGCCCGCCAGCGAGGGGTACATCACGGTTTTTCAAAAAACATTCCAGCTGGAATTTTCAGCACGCGCAATATTCGCCGAGATCCCCTGGAATATGGCAATGGTGGAGTTTTCAGTCAAACCAATGAGCCCTTCGCCGCAGGAGCCATATCTTGAAGTCACGGTCCGCGATCCCTGCGGCAGGGTGCTCGCACAGGATGGATACGGGTACAGATATTCAACCGCGACCAGGAAGAGGATCCGGCTCCCTGGTTCCGGATCCTATCACATCACCCTGTACGGGAGACTGATCGAGGCGACCCTCTGCCTTCTCGTGAACGGGTGCCAGGATAACCCGGTCGCGGAAAGTACGGCCCGGACGACCCACACCTTCCTGCTTGCACTCAAGCACTGCGGTCTTGACAGGGAGATCGAGAGTGGAGGGGAATATACCCTCTTTGTACCTACGGATGAAGCATTCATGCGGCTGGAAGAGGAAAAACCCGGTTTTCTCTCCGATATCTCCTCCGATAAGAAATCCCTCTCGCATATCCTCGCGTACCATATCCTGCGCGGGAAGTTCCGAAAGGAAGACCTGTCAGTGAACGGAACCCATCACTCGCTTCTCGGACCTCCTCCCCGGATCCAGAAGATCGATAATCGCATCCTTGTTGACGACGCAGCCCTCTCCCTCCCGGAGATCGAATGCGAATCCGGCATCATTCATCTCGTCGATCGGGTATTGATCCCTCCCCGGAACTTTGGCAATGGAACCGGGCAGTCCCGCATGACCGGGGAAGGCGATCTTCACCACAGGGATGACATTACGATAATTCTGATACTCATTTTCCTTGGCGTAATTATTTTCTGGGCGTTCGTCATTGCATTCCATTAATCAAATGTTGTCGGACCTTCTCTGTTCTTTTTAGGACCCATGGGTATCGTGGCCGCCATCGTTTGCGGGGCGGTCTTCTGCACGACAGCCTCTTTCAGCTGTTTCATTACCCCGTCCTTCTGACCTGATGATGAGGACCCTATATCATCACGGGCCCGAGAAAGTACATGGATACAAGGCATCAGCAATGACCATACCATTTCATCTCTCCGGCTGGATCGAACGCGGGGGGCGGCGGCTTACCCGGGAGGAGATTGCTGCCGGATTGTCAGGCGGGACTACCTTTATCGGGGCATGCGGGGGAGAGTTCCTCCTCAAGTGGAACGGGTGTGCGGCAAGGGATCACTTCGGGATCATGCCCGGGGATATCCCGCCCGGGACATGGGTCTGCAATGGATCGGGAATGGGGCCGATCAATCCGCCCACCCGCATCCAGACCCTTGACGAGGCAATCCCTGCAGCGGTCCGTCTGAGGAGTGATGAAGGCGCGGTGGCATTCTCGGGAGGCCTTGACTCAAGCCTGATCGCCGCACTTGCCGGCTGCCCCTGTGTTGCGGTCGGGACTCGGGGCTGCCATGATCTCCGTCATGCAAAGAAGGTAGCAAGTGTCATCGGCGTCCCGCTGGATTGTGTGATCTGCACGCCTGAAGAGGTAGAGGTCGCCCTCCGGGAAGTAGTCCGGATCATCCCCCGCAGCACCCCGCTGGACGTATCCATCGCAACCACACTGCTCTTTGTGGCAGAATGGGCGTCCGAGCAGGGATATCCCCGTATCATCGCCGGGCAGGGTGCGGATGAGGGCGCGGGCGCGGGCCCGGACGGGGGCACGGGCCCGGACGGGGGCGCGGGCCGCGACGGGGCCGCGGACCGGCCCCCCGTCCCGCCGCTCGACCTGGGGCCGGGGATCGAGGCGGACTGGGAGGCGCTGCGCGATGCCGTCCTGCGCGTCCT
>JAVVFN010000037.1:1882-10581 GCA_032250645.1 Methanomicrobiaceae archaeon
CGGATGAGCTCTTTGGCGGTTATGCAAGGTACCTGCAGAGTACTTCCCTCTCCTCTGAACTGGAAGCGGATTTTCTTGGTCTCCCTGCACAGATCGAAAGGGACCAGGCAGTCGCAAGGGCACGGGACGTATACTTCTCCCTCCCGTACATGGATCCCGGGGTTGTGCGCGCTGCGCGATCGATCCCCGCGGCAGAGAAGGTCAGGGGAGGGGTCCGGAAATATCCCCTCAGAGTGACGGCTTCCCGCTATCTCCCGGAAGAAGTCGCCTGGTACGAGAAGAAAGCCATGCAGTATGGAAGCGGTATCTGGAAGGTGATCCAGCGGCTTACCCGTAAAAATGGTTATAAAAATTCGGTACAACGGTACATAACTAGCATCAGGGAGAGAGAAGATGATCACCGAGCGTGAGATTGAAGGCATCGCAGATCTGGCCGATATCTCCATAACCCGTGAGGAACTGGAAACATTTACCTCACAATTCAATGCGATCCTTGAATATTTTGATATCCTCGACCAGGTCCCGGGAGGATCAGCCGGAAAGGGGGATCTCTTCAATATCCTCCGGGAAGACGCGCCTGAACCGATGCTCCCGCAGGATGCCGTCCTTTCAAACGCCCCGGAGACAGAGGATGGATTTATTAAAGCGCCCCGGGTGATGTGAATTGGCAGGGCCTTTCCGATTTTCTGTCCCAGATCCCTATCATGCGTTCATCTCCAGGCGAGAGACCTGCACCTATGGTGATGGCCTTCTCGCCGGTCTCCCGGTTGCGGTCAAGGACAATATCTCCACGAAGGATCTTCCCACCACCTGCGGATCACGGATCCTCGAGGGCTATGTCCCTCCCTATGATGCCCATGTGGTGGCAATACTCAGGTCAGAGGGGGCTGCGATCGTGGGAAAGACCAATATGGATGAATTCGGCATGGGCACCACCACAGAGAACAGTGCATATGGCCCTACCTTAAACCCTCTCGACCCCTCCCGGGTTCCCGGCGGCTCTTCAGGAGGGAGTGCCGCCGCAGTTGCGGCAGGCATGGTCCCTGTGGCCCTTGGTACCGATACAGGGGGGTCCATACGATGCCCTGCCGCGTTCTGCGGGATCGTGGGGATGAAACCCACCTATGGCAGGGTATCCCGTTTCGGCCTGATCGCATACGCAAACTCCCTCGAGCAGATCGGACCGATGGGGCGGAACGTGAAGGATGTCGCCAGACTCCTGCAGGTGCTCTGCCGATACGATCCCAGGGACTCGACCTCCTATGACCGTCCCCTCTCCCGCGCACCGGTTCCAGAAGTTGAGGGATTGCGGATCGGCATCCCTTCAGAGCTCTTCGGAGAAGGGGTGGACGACGCGGTTGCAGAGAACGTGCGGGACGCCATCGCAACACTGGAGGATCTTGGCGCAATGACGGTGGAATGCGCCATTCCCAGCATGCGGTATGCACTTGCCGCATATTACGTAACATGCACGAGCGAGGCGAGCTCTAACCTGGCACGATTCGACGGTGTGCGCTACGGCCCCGGTTCCGGGACAAGACAGCCATGGCACCAGGCATACCGGGAGGTCAGGGGTGCGAAATTCGGAAAAGAGGTCCAAAGAAGGATCATGCTCGGGACCTTTGCGCTCTCGGCAGGGTATTATGGGAAATATTATGCAAAGGCACAGATCGCCCGGCAGAACGTGCGTGATGATTTTAGCCGCGTGTTTAAGTCTGTCGACGTGGTTGCAGGGCCCACCATGCCCACCGTAGCATTCAAGCTCGGGGAAAAGAGCGATCCGCTCTCCATGTACCTGGCAGATATCCTCACGGTCCCGGCAAACCTCGCGGGCCTTCCGGCAATCTCGGTCCCCTGCGGGAGGGTCCAAGGCATGCCGGTCGGTCTCCAGATCATCGGTGACCGTTTTGCCGATGAGATGGTCCTTGACGTGGCCTGCGCATTCGAAGAAGGGGGTGCGGCGTGAAGACCATCATCGGCCTCGAGATCCACTGTCAGCTGGCGACGAGGACAAAGCTCTTCTGCGGGTGCTCCACCGATTACAGGGATGATGATCCCAACACCCACGTCTGCCCCATCTGCCTCGGTCTCCCCGGATCACTCCCCCGGCCGAACCGCAGGGCCGTGGAATATGCGCTTCGGGTGGCCAAGGCGTTGCACCTGGAGGTCAGCGACGAATGCGAATTCGCACGGAAGAACTATTTCTATCCTGACCTCCCGAAGGGTTTTCAGATCACCCAGTACGACAGGCCGCTTGCCAGGTACGGATACCTTGAGATCGAGGCAGATGACGGGACGTTCAAACGTATCCGTATCACCCGTATCCACCTCGAGGAGGATCCCGGGAGGCTCGTACACCGGAGAGGCCGTGATCGCGCCGGGTACTCGCTTGTGGACTATAACAGGAGCGGTATCCCGCTGATAGAGATCGTTACCGAGCCTGATCTCCGTTCACCGAAAGAAGCACGGCGATTCCTCAACAAACTGAGGGCAACACTGGAATACCTCAATGTCTTTGATGGTGAACGTGAGGGAGCAATCAGGGTGGACGCGAATATCTCCCTCGAAGGGCATGAGCGGGTGGAATGCAAAAACATCTCCTCCTACAGGGGGGTGGAAAAAGCGCTCACCTTCGAGATCACAAGGCAGCGGAACCTGATCCGGCGGGGCCAGGAAGTGACACGGGAGACACGCCATTTCCAGGAAGCAAGGGGAATCACTGTCTCTTCGCGGGGGAAGGAAGAGGAACACGACTACCGTTATTTCCCCGAGCCAGACCTCTGCCCCCTCCGCGTGGCGGAATGGCTGGATCTTGTCGTGCTGCCCGAGCTCCCGGATGCAAAGAGGGAGCGGTTCATGGCACAGTACGGGATATCCCCGGAGCATGCCCGCACCCTCACCGGAGAGATGAAAGTGGCAAACTTCTACGAATCCGTGGCAGGGCGCGACCCGGTCCTCGCCGCCGCGTGGGTGGCCGACATCCTGCTCGGGGAACTCAACTACCGCAACATGAAAATCGACCTGTTGCCGCCCGGTTTCTTCGCCGAACTTCTCGGCCTGCTCCAGGAGAGAGCCATCACTGATACCGCGGGAGTTGAGGTGCTCAGGATCCTGCTCGATGCCTGTGCCAGAGGTGAAGAACCCCTCCCACCTCTTGCGATTGTCAAAAAAATGAACCTTTCGCGTGCGAAAGAAGCAGAGTTTGAGGATCTGATCAGGCAGGTGCTGGATTCAAATACGCAGGCGGTAGAGGACTATCGCGCCGGGAAGAAAGAAGCGCTCAATTTTCTGGTTGGGCAGGTGATGCGCCTGACACGCGGCCGGGCGGACCCACAGGAGCTCAACGCGTTACTGCGGGCCAGGCTCCTTGAGGAGGACAGCGAGACGTGCACCTGATCATTGCTGAAAAGAACATTGCTGCACAGCGGATTGCCCAGATACTGGCAGGAAACGTGCGTCCGACTTCAGGACGGGAAGGGGGTGTCCCCACCTACCAGTTTGACGGGCACGTGGTCGTCGGGCTGCGGGGACACGTGGTGGAGGTGGACTTCGAACCCGGCTACTCCGACTGGCGAAGCACGACACGTACTCCCCGGAGCCTTATCGATGCAGAGACCCGCAAAATTGCTACAGAAAAGAGAATTGTGGGCCAGATCCAGAAACTGGCGAAGAAGGCAGATCTCATTACCATTGCCACGGATTTTGATACCGAAGGGGAACTGATCGGGAAGGAAGCCTTTGACCTGATCCGACAGGTAAACACGCAAGTTCCGATCCAGAGGGTGAAGTTCTCGGCGATCACGAAAACCGAGATCTTCCAGGCATTCCAGCATCCGGTGAGTTTGGATTTCAACCTTGCGGCTGCAGGCGAGACTCGGCAGGTGGTTGATCTGGTCTGGGGGGCCTCGCTCACCCGTTTCATCAGTATTGCGGCAAAACGCGGGGGGAAGAATATCCTTTCTGTGGGGAGGGTCCAGAGTCCTACCCTCGCCATGATCGTCGACCGGGAAAAGGAGATCGAGGCATTTGAACCGCAGACCTACTGGATGCTCAGCCTCAGTGTTGCGAGAGGTGAAGAGGTCTTTGAGGCCCGGCATACTCATGGAAGGTTCTGGGATCATGTGGAGGCCACTGGTGCGCTCGACCGGACAGGCGACCCTGTCAGGGTCACACAGAGGGCAGTCGGGTCCAGAACAAACCGGCCACCGGCACCATTCGATACGACCACCTTCATCGTGGCTGCAGCAAGGCTGGGCTTTTCTGTGGCGAACGCGATGCGCATCGCTGAAGAGCTCTACATGAACGGGTTCATCTCCTATCCCCGTACCGACAATACCGTATATCCTCCCTCACTTGACCTCAGCGGGCTGCTCCGGATGCTGAAACGTTCTGCATTTGCGGGGGAGGCTGAGTATGTCATCGCGCACCGCCGGCCATCTCCCACCCGGGGTAAGAAGTCGAGCACCGACCACCCTCCCATACATCCCACAGCCCCGGCTCACGCAGGAGCGATCCCTCCCGATCAGTGGAAGATCTATGAACTGGTGGTCAGGAGATTCCTTGCCACGCTCTCTCCTGATGCGAGGTGGGAGACCCTGAAATATACTTTTGATGCGGGAGGGGAGCCGTACATGGCAACCGGGGCACGCCTCGTGGAGGAGGGGTACCGGCGTGTCTACACCTACGGCGAGTCCAGGGAGACCGTCCTCCCATGGATGGAAGTGGGGGATGTGGTCAGGATATGCGAAGTACTGCTCGCAGAGAAGGAGACCCATCCCCCGCCCCGTTATTCCCAGAGCCGCCTCATCCAGCAGATGGAGGAACTGGGCCTGGGTACCAAGAGTACCCGCCATGATGTCATCGGAAAACTGTATGCACGACGATATGTGGAGGGAAGTCCCATGAAACCCACCATGGTCGGTTCTGCAGTCACCGAGTCTCTGGAGGGCCATGCCGCGCTGATCACGAAGCCGGATATGACGAGGAAGCTTGAAAGCCATATGGAAGAGATCAAGATCGGAAAGAGGACAAAACAGGATGTGCTTTCCGAATCGAGGCAGATGCTCCATACCGTTTTTGATGAGCTCGAGCTGCATGAAGGGGAGATAGGGGAAGAGATTATGGATCGGACCGATGCGGAGCGGATTATCGGGAAGTGTCCGGTCTGCCGCCATGACCTGGTCATCCGCCACACCCGTGGTGCGAAACAGTTCATCGGCTGTGCGGGATATCCCGATTGCAGCTTCAATATTGGCCTGCCCGGGATGCAATGGGGGCGGGCAGTGCGGTGCGAGGCCCGTTGCGACAAACACGGCCTTCATCATGTCCAGCTCGTCAGGAAGGGCGCGCGCCCATGGGAACTCGGCTGCCCGCTCTGCATGCATATCCAGTCAAATATCGATAACATGCGTCTCATTCCCTCGATGACCGATTCGCTCCTCGAAGAGCTGGTGAGCCACCACATCTACACTGTATACGAGCTTGCCACTATGCCGGTGGAGACAATCGCCGCCAATCTCTCCCTCCCGGAAGAAAAAGCGGAATTACTTCATGAGGAAGCAAAAGAGGTTCTGGACATCCTCCGGAAGCGTTCAACCTTACGAAAATTTATACGGAAGACCCTTCCCCCGCGCAAGGGGCGTAGCCTTTCCGGACTGGTAAAAGCCCTCTTTGGCGCAGGCGTCAACAGTATTCATGACCTGAGCCGGGTTGAGACCAGGGATCTTACACAGATGAAACTCGGGGAGCGCGAAGCGAAGGAACTGGTGGAGAAAGCCCGTACCTCAGCCAATGAGGGCCGTATGAGGGAGATGGGGGTCCCTCCTGCGAGCCTGAAGAAATATATCGACGCAGGGATCTCTTCCCCGGAGGAGATCTGTCTGCTCCATCCCGCATGCCTCAGCGATGCGACCGGGATCAGTATCGATACGGTGCAGAGGCACGCCGCCATGGTCTGTCGCGCACTGGGACTCCAGGCCCATCCCAGGATCACGCGCCGGGCGCTTGATACCGGGACTGAAGAACTGTTGGAGATTCCTGGTCTTGGGAAGGCATCAGTGGAGAAGCTTCACTGCGCGGGAGTGATCGATGCAGCAGGACTTGCCGGTTCAGATCCGGCGAAGCTCTCCATTGCAACAGGTATTGCGGAAGAGAAGCTTCGTGAGTTTATCATGCATGTGAGGGGTGAGTGAAATGCCGCCGATATGGAAACGGTGGTCCCATGTGACAAAACTGGATCCTGACAGGGTCCTTGGATCCGGTGATATTGAACGGATTGTGACGAGCGGCACGGATGCGCTCATGCTTTCGGGGACCCTCAATGTGACGGCCGAAAACATGCGCATCCTGAAAGAACAGGTCTCTTCGTATGGTCTTCCCCTCGTGGTAGAGCCTGCAGGCCCGGAGGGCGTTCTCTTTGACGGAGTCGACTGGCTGTTTGTCCCCAGTGTGCTCAACACGCCCGATGTGGGGTGGATTGTGGGGAAACATCAGGTATGGGCACGAGATCACAAAATCGCCTGGGACAAAGTCGTTCCTGAGGCGTATATCGTACTCAATCCGGAATCCGCAGTGGGGAAAGTGACCCGCGCAGACTGTTCTCTCGGGGCCAGGGATGTCTCTGCCTTTGCTGAGGTGGCCGAGCGGTACTTCCGATTTCCCATCGTGTACATCGAATATAGCGGGAAATATGGGAATCCGGATATCCTGAAGGCCGTTTCAGAAACACTGCAGAGCTCGATCCTTTATTATGGCGGGGGGATCGATTCAGCCGGGCGTGCCGCCGAGATGGCGAAGTTTGCGGACACCATTGTGGTGGGCAACGCAGTATATGAAAAAGGAGCGGATGTGCTCCGCGCAACCGTCCGTGCCGTAAAATAACAGGATGAGCGGAGATGCCCGAGATCGCGATTGTCCTTGTTGAACCGCTCTACGAGGGAAATATTGGCTTTGTTGCACGGGTGATGAAAAATTTCGGTTTTTCCCGGCTGGTGCTGGTGGACCCTCCTCATATCGGCGATGAAGCAATAGCCCGGGCGGCACATGCGCAGGAGATCCTCGCCAGCGCAGAGATGTGGAGCCTGGAGGAGGTGATCGAACAGAGTAACCTCCTCATCGCTACCACCGGAGAGGTGAGCAAATCCATCTGTACCTCGATGCGCATGCCGTACTTCACCCCGGCGGAGATCCGGGAGAAGATCCAGAACTATTCCGGAAGAATCGCGGTCCTCTTTGGTCGTGAAAACTGGGGGCTCTCAAACGAGGAGATACGGAAGTGCGATCTGGTCTGCACAATCCCCACTTCAGCTGAATATCCGATCGCCAATATATCCCATGCAGTGGCCATCGTCTGCTATGAACTTGCCCATCTGCCAAGGGGGACCTATCCGCTGGCAAACCGGCAGGAGCTTGACTCATTCTACTCCCATCTCGATACATTCCTTGACCGGATAGAGCACCCGGACTTCAAGCGGGATAATACCCTTGTCATGCTCAGGAGGATCTTTTCGCGGGCCGGGCTCACTCCCCGGGAGGTCAGTACCCTCCACGGCCTGCTGAGGCGTACTGAATGGCACCTGGATAATAAAGGGTAAGGTATCAGCAGATGATAGTGATGGGATGATCCTCGTCGACTGGCAGTTACTGGACCGCATCAGGAGAGGGCACATCCGGATAGACCCGTTTGACCCTGAACACATTCAGCCCAATTCCCTTGACATCAGGCTCGGGGACCATTTTGTCTGGTACGAGAGCGGCGATACCATCATCGATCCCTATGACCAGTCGTCTATTGTATGCGGAGTGCGGGAGTGCCATGCCCCCTTCATCGATATCGAGCCCGGGAAGTTCCTCCTCGCCGAGACCCGGGAGTGCATCTCGCTCCCCGACAATATCGTCGCCACCATCGAAGGCAAGAGCAGCATTGCACGGCTCGGTATCGCACTCCACCAGACAGGAGGATGGATCGATGCAGGATTCCGCGGAACGATCACTCTTGAGATCAGCAATGCAAACCAGCGGCCTGTACGGCTCTATGCCGGGATGGCTATCGGCCAGCTGGTCTTCTATACCACCGAGCGGGCCGAGCGGCCTTATGGATTCAAGCATGATGCAAAGTATATGGATCAGAAGCAGGCGACGCTCTCCCGGTACCATGAAAATCCGCGAAGTCTATGAGGGAACCGTGACAATACTTTAGAGGTTGAGGCAAGCACCGGAGCAACAACATGCGACTTTTACTCATCCATTCTGACCAGATCTCCTACGAGGCAAGGAAAAAGACTGCGCTCGCGGAAGAAGTAGCAACGCTCAGCGATGCGCTGGAAGAAGCACTCACCGTCTTCTGTGCGGTGGAATCGATAGACGAAGAGGATATTTCCGGGGTCGTTGAAGAGGCAGTTGCCGAGATCAGGGAGACGGCAGAGAAGCTCAATGTCCATGCAATCATGCTGTATCCATATGCCCACCTCTCGAGCGACCTCGCATCGCCCACCGTTGCGGTGGAGGCGCTCAAGGCGATGGAGACCGCGCTTACCAGAGAGACCGATCTCGAGATAAAACGCGCTCCTTTCGGCTGGTACAAGGCCTTCAAGCTCAGCTGCAAAGGCCATCCCCTCTCGGAGCTCTCTCGCTCCATCAGGCTGGGCGAGGGTGCTGCCGCTGACGCTGCTGCCGCCGCCGGTGGCGCGGGTGCGGGAGCA